>JBOGIG010000051.1:0-13543 GCA_050742455.1 Acidimicrobiales bacterium | reverse complement strand
AGCGAGCCACGGGCCCCGGCCAGCGAGCCACGCACCTGGAACTCGTACACCAGGGCCACCGATTCGCCGTCCTCGAGGATTTCCGTGGGAACCAGGATCCCGGGGTGGCCCAGGCAGGACCAAGCCTTGGCACAGCTGCGCACCCGAAGAGCAAGACTCCGGTCGGCGCTGGTCGGGATCACCTTGACCACCCAGGACCATGCCGGGGCCTCCGCCGTCGACCCCGGCAAAGGGTAATCCGGTCCGTCAGCCCGCCTGGCCCGGTACGACAGGCCCCAGGTTCCCTGCCCCAGTTGCTCACCCAATTCGTATGGCCCCAGGACCGTGCCTACGTTCATTTGATCAGAACACCATGAAAACTCAAGATATGCAATACCTGTCGTCTCGGACCTCGGGGCGGCCGCGTCCGTGACAAACTCTCCCACCATGGTCTCAAGCTCCAAGCGCAGTTGGTCGCCATCTCGACAGTTCTGGTCGCAGCGTGGCGTGGCGGTGACCGGAGGGACCGGATTTCTCGGCTCACACCTGGTTTCCGAACTTGTCGCCCTGGGTTCCAGCGTCGTCGTCCTGGTCCGGGATCAGGTGCCACCCACTCCCGAGATGTCGGCCTGGGGCGACAAGGTGTCGGCCGTTACCGGCGACCTGACCGATCAGGCAACCCTGGAGCGTCTCTTGGGCGAGTACGAGGTTTCCACCGTGTTCCACCTCGGAGCCCAGACCCAGGTAGGGGTGGCCAATGCCAATCCCACTCCCACCTTCGAGTCCAACATCAAGGGCACCTGGGCTCTGTTGGATGCGGTGCGTCACTCGCCGGGGGTGGGCCAGGTGGTGGTAGCCAGCAGTGACAAGGCCTACGGGGCCCAACCGGTGCTTCCATACTCCGAGGACATGGCGCTTAGGGCCATCAACCCTTATGACGTGTCAAAAGCCTGCTCGGACATGTTGGCAGCCTGTTACCACCACACCTACGGGGTGGGGGCGTGCGTGACCCGATGCGGCAACTTGTTCGGCCCTGGCGACTCCAACTACGCCCGCATAGTTCCGGGCACCATCCGGGGCCTGCTCCGGGGGGAACGGCCCCTGATCCGCTCCGACGGAACCCTCACCCGCGACTATCTCTTTGTCACCGACGCCGCCCTGGCTTACCTACAACTGGCCGAGGCCATGGCCGCCGAACCCACATTGGCCGGACAGGCCTTCAACTTCTCCAATGAGCAACCGCTCAACGTATTGGAGTTGGTCCACGCCATCCAGTCGTGTCTCGGAACGAATTTCGAGCCCGACATCCGGGCCACCGCCACCAATGAGATCGACCACCAGTTCCTCTCCGCTACGAAGGCACGTGAAGTACTGGGCTGGGAGCCTCAACACAGCCTGAACGAGGCCCTGACAATTACGATCGACTGGTACCGCAAGGCGGTGATAACGCCGCGGTGAGCGCGGCGGTCCAGTGCCGTGACGGTATGCTTGACCCCGGTCCACATAGGTGAATGCACCAAGAAGCCAGAATTGTTGTTCCAATGGACGCCAACTACCCAACCGTGCTCACAGGTCGACCTCGGCCCCAATTGAGTAGATCGAGTACTGAGGTCGCGCCTTGAGCGAGGCAATCAGGCTTTCCGGTGTGGGAAAGCGCTACTGGAAGCTGGATGAGCAGGCCATGCTTTTGCGCTCGCTCCTACCTTTCAAGCGACCCAAGCGAAGTGAGATGTGGGCCCTTCGCGGCATTGACCTGGTCGTGGAGCAAGGAGAGACCGTCGGCGTATTGGGCCGCAACGGAGCCGGGAAGACCTCCATGTTGAGACTTTTGGCCGGAGTCAGTCAGCCCAGCGAGGGTCACCTAGCCATACGGGGGCGGGTCGCTCCCCTCATCGGGGTGGGGGTGGGCTTCCATCGCGAAATGTCCGGCCGGGAGAACGTCTACCTCAACGGGATGCTACTGGGCATGACCAAGCCCGAGATAAGCGAGCGATTCGCCGACATAGTCGCCTTCGCCGAGTTGGCCAACTTCATCGATACGCCCGTCAAGTTCTACTCGTCGGGAATGTTCATGCGACTCGGTTTCTCCGTAGCAATCCACACCGAACCCGAGGTGCTCCTGGTTGACGAGGTGCTGGCGGTCGGCGACCTGGCCTTCCAACTCAAGTGTTACAAGAAGATGCGGCAATTGCAGACCTCGGGCACGACCGTGGTCATGGTGAGCCACTCTATGCACGCCATCCGCAACCTCTGTCCCCGTGCCGTCCTGATGGATCGGGGCCACATCGTCTTCGATGGTGAAGTGGAAAAGGCCATAGTCCGCAACCACGAACTGATAACCCGCGACGCGACAGAACGAGCGGCTACTTCGGGCCCCACCCCGTCGGGGGACCACGAACAAACGATCGATGGCGGTGTAACGATAGTTTCGAGGCATATTGAGGGGCCTGTGGAGGAGTTGCCGCGGGGCAGTTCCTGGCCGCTGACCTACTGTGCCCGGCTCCGCTTCGACGCGGAAGTGAGGGATCCATGCCTTAATTTCCAAGTGTTCGCCGAGGACGGCACCCTTGCTTTTTCGACGTTCTCAGCCATCAACCACCAATGGCGAACATTCGAGGCAGGCGAGGAATCAGTAGTTCGCATCGCATTCACTCCCCGACTCTCAGGTGGCACCTACCGCCTGAGCCTGGCAGTGATGTCCAGTGACCTGCGGGCGCTTCTTGCCAACGACACCGATGGGATCCTGCTTTACGTCCCAACCCGAATCGGCTCGGCGGGAATTGCTGAGTTGAACGCCACGGTCCGCATCGATGGATCCGTCATCAACGACCCCGACGTCATGGGACTTGGACTCGTGGCGCCCGACCGGGTTGAAGGCGCCCAGGCCGTCGAGGATGAATCGGACCGACTTCGGTCAGGCTCCTTGAGCACGGCCGGCTCAGTGCCCCCGACCCAACCCGACATGGGTATGGGCCTGGATCAGTTTGCCTGATGCCCTCAGCCGAGCTTGCCCGACGTGTCCTCAAGGCGCCCCGCAGACTTCCGTGGGAGTTGCGCTACGAATTGGGTCGGGGGCTGGCCTCCCGGGCCCGGCGCCAGTTGATCCTGGCGACCCACCTCCACTGCCATGTCGAATTCGGACAGAACGTAACGATCGGCTCCGATTTCACCTTGGACATCCCCCACGCCGGCAGTCTCGTCATAGGTGATGAAGTTCAGTTCCGCCGAGGGTTCCACTGCGAGATCAGCGGAGGTGGGCGGGTATCCATCGGCGCGGGCACGGTTTTCACCGCCTACGGCCTCATCCAATGCACCACCTCCATCGACATCGGGTCACGCTGCATATTTGCCCAGTCGGCCATGATCGTGGACGGAAACCACCGGTTCAGAGACCCCGACCTTCCGATATCCGAACAGGGCTACGAATACACGCCTATTCACATCGGGGACGACGCCATGATCCTGACCAAGTGCACGATCCTCAACGACGTCGGCAAGCACTCCGTCATCGCCGCCGGCTCTGTGGTGACCAAACCCATTCCCGCCTACTGCCTGGCGGGCGGCGCTCCGGCCAAAGTACTCGAATACTTCGGCCCACCCGAGATGCGTCCCGCTGACGCCACCCTCATTCCCTGATACCGATGGACTTGACGACTGATCGAACAAGGGCTGACGACCTGGCCGTGGTCATCCCCACGGTGGGTAGATGGGACATCCTGGAGCGCACCCTCACCGGGCTCGCAACTCAATCCGTGCAAGGGTTCGAGGTGATCGTGGTATCCGACGGGGCCGGTGATCCCCCTCCCCTGGCCCATCATTCGGACCTGGCTCGATCGATCGTCCAGAGGGCGGCGGGGCCCGGGGCCGCCCGCAATACCGGGGTGGCCGCCACGGAGCGATCCCTCATCTTGTTCCTGGGCGACGACATGGTGCCCGACCCCGGATTGGTGGCCGCCCACCTGGCCGTGCATGCCCGCCACGGCGACGACCGGGTCGCCGCCTTGGGTCGGGTCACTTGGCATCCCGAAGTGGCCGGCAACCCGCTCAACCGATGGCTCGACTGGTCGGGATCCCAATTCGACTACGACAACATTGAGTGGGAGCGAACCGACGGCACCGAGCGGGAGCGAACCGACGGGCTAAGCCAGGACATCGGATTCGGACGTTTCTACTCCTGCAATGTGTCGCTCAAGAAGGTCCTGTTCGACTCGGTTGGGGGCTTCGACGAGTCGTTCGTCTTCTATTACGAGGACCTTGACCTTGGGTGGCGTCTCTCCGAGGTAGGACTGCGCCTCTACTACCAGCCCGAAGCAGTGGCCCGTCACCTGCACTCCTATGACTGGGAAAGCATCGAGCGACGATTTCGCGGCATAGCCCTGGGCGAGAGACTCATGACCCGGCTAAGGCCGGAGTTCGTGCCGTTCTTTTACCAACGAGCAGTCGAATCCCGGCGGCCAAACCAGGACGGGACGCGTGCCGCCACCGGTCCGAGCGCCGCTGTCAGGTCCAAGATCGACGGGGCCGCTGAGCGGGCGGTGGGAGCATTGGCCATTCGAGCCACGGAACGCATCCCCACTCGTCTTTCCTCCTTGGAGCCGGCCGTACGGCGGCTGGCCGATCGCTCATACCGCTCCCGCTTGGCCGGCCCCTTCCTTTACTCCTGGAACCGGGCCGAGGCATTGTGCGAACTGCGTGACTACCTGGGGACGGATTTTCGGCCCGAATTGCTCATCCACTACGAAGAGGAGGTCGACCGCGAGGCGGAAAGCTCGCAGGACGAGGCCACCTTCTATCGCACCAGCCAGGCCTATCTGTACGACCTGACGGCTTTCGCCATGTCCCCCACCAAGGACCCCTACTTGGAGGCGTTGACCAAGCTGGCTCCTCCAGGCGCCAGGATCTTGGACTACGGGTGTGGCATCGGCTCGGACGGCCTACGCCTCGAAGCCATGGGCTATGAGGTGTCCTACGCCGACTTCGACAATCCGTCGACCAGGTACCTGCGCTGGCGCCTGGGACAGCGCGGCTCGGACTCCACCATCTTTGACCTGGATCGCGATCAGATCCCCGGGGACTTCGACGCCGTGTATTGCTTCGACGTCATAGAGCACATACCCCAACCCATGGACTTTTTATCCAGGCTGGAGAGCCTGGGCCGCCTGGTCATGGTCAATTTCTTGGAGCCCGAGCCCGGTGACACCCACCTGCACCATGACCTCGATATCGCCGGCCTCGTCTCCCATGCCGCATCACGACGCCTTCGCTATTACCGGGTCCACCACGACCGTTCCCATCTTGTTGCCTACGAGCCCAACCGGGGGGCGCCCGCCCATTGGAGCGTGCGGGCCCAGTCCGTGTCCACCCTGTGGCGGGGGCGGACGGTGCACCGATCACAACAGGCCCTGGATCGCCTCGGACCCGCGGCCCGCAGGCTGAGCCGGAGAGCGGCAGGGCAGATCAAGTCATGAACTATCTGATCGAGGGCGCCGTCGGCAAGCTGCGCACCATGGCCGACGAACCAATGGCCCGGGCCGCCCTGGTGGCACGGCTCAAGGCGCCCTACCGTCGCCGTCAGTTCCATTCATTCGGGTCGGGGTCAATCCTGCACCGCCCTAACTGGCTCTACGGGACGGCGTCGATTGCCATCGGTGACGGGGTACTGGTCCTGCCCGGGGCTTGGCTGGCCGTCGAGCGTTCGGCGTGGGAGGCACAGCCGCCCGTGATCCGCATCGGCGATCGGGTGGCCATGCGGACCAATGTGACGCTCAGCGGGGCATGTTCGATCATCATCGAAGACGACGTGGTATTCGGCGGATCGGTGACCGTGGTGGACTCCGACCACACCTGGGATGACGGCCATCCCAATGTGCTCTACAACCGCTTGAAGACAGGCCCGATCCACATTGGGAGGGGTACGTGGATCGGGGACCATTCCACCGTGCTGCGGGACACCCGGATCGGCCAGAACTGCCTAATCGGGGCCAACAGCGTGGTGCGAGGCGACATTCCTGACTACTCGATCGCAGTGGGGGCGCCGGCCAAAGTCGTGGGCACCACCCTCAAGTCCCCAAGTCGAGAGCCATCGTGGCCTCAAAAGAGCTGATCTCCTCCCAATGCTCCCAGGGCATGGCGCACCCAGGGTCCGGGACCATCGGCACACAGGTTGGCCAACTCCTGGGCATCCTTGTAGGTGTCCATCGACTTCCAGAATCCGTTGTGACGGTAGGCGTACAGAGTTCCGTCCCGACCGAGGCCGGGCAGGACCTCCCCCTCCAGGTCCACACCCGACCAGCGGCCAAATACGGCGGAGTCGAACACGAAGAATCCGGCATTGATGAGGTGATCGGGTAGGCGGGGCTTTTCCCTGAAGCGACCTACTTGGCCATCGGATCCGACCTCGATGGTCCCGTACTGGGACGGCAACGGCACCGTGGTCATGGTGGCAAGTCCGGCGTGGTCGGTGTGGAACCTCAACAACTCGGCCAGATCCACGTCGCCCAGCCCGTCGGCGTAAGTGGCAAAGAACCGTTCACCGAGCCGATCGGCACAGCGCCGGATCCGCTCACCGGTGTTGGTGTCCAGACCGGTATCGACCACGTCGACCCTCCATGCCGATGGAAGGCCGGCGGCGAACGACTCGATCAGCTCGAGCTTGTAGCCCGCGGCAAGCACGAACTGGTCGAAGCCCTGGGAGGCGTATATGTCCATGAGGTGGGACAGAACAGGGCGGTCGGCGACTTCCAAGAGAGGCTTGGGCACCTCGATGGTATGGGGGTACGCCCTTGTACCGCGACCGCCACACAGGATCAAGGTCTTCATCGACGAACTCGCCTTCTACAAAAGATCGGCAAAGAGACGGTCGTGGCGCTTGTACACCAGGACAGCCGCCACAAGAAGCCCCAGGGTTGCTATGAGGGAAACAGCCAGGCTGGCTTGCCAATAGGCATCGGGTCTGAGCACGGCGGCATGGAATGTTCCGATAATGCCGGTCAGTGGATTGATGATCATGAACGGCTTGAGCCGATTGACCAGTTGTATCTGATAGATCACGGGGGTGGCGTAAATGGCCACCATAAGCACCGCCTGGACCAGGAATCTTACGTCCCGGAAGTACACGTGCAGGGCCGCCAGCACGAGGGACAGAGCGGCGGTGAAGACCACCAGGAAGAGGCATGCCGGTATGAGCAAGAGCAGGTGGAGCCCGTAGTTACCTCCGGCCAGTCCGAGAATGAGCAACAAGACCAGCATCGATATGCCCAGGCTGGCCATGTTGGCCAGGGCCGAGACAATGGGGAGAAGCGCCCGGGGGAACCAGAGCTTCTCGGTCAGTCCTGATCCGTCCACGATGGAACTGGCACCGGTGCCCAGGGTCATTGCGAAATAGCTCCAGGCCAGGGTACCCGAGATCACGTAAGCCGAATAGCCCTGGAAGCTCCCCAGCTTGACCACTCGGGAGAAAACCACCGCCAGGATGACGGCCTGCAGCATGGGAACGGCCACGGCCCACAGGATGCCAAACGAGGCCCGCTTGTAGCGGGCCTGGAACTCGGCTCGGGCCAGCATGCTCAACACGTCGCGGTGGGCCCAACTCTGGGCCACGATGGTCCTGATAGAGGTGGGGCTACCGTCCAGTTCCAAAAGCTTGCCCGTCTCGGCCCGCGTCATCGCCTTCACCCTGCCAGGATTCCTCAAGACCAGACAAAATACCTGCCTGAGCGGCCGCTCCGCCTCTGGCCACGACATCCACCGCTCAGAGTTCCAAATTTTCCCTTGATTACCAATTGGGCCGACGGTATGGTCTGGCCGCGCCGCCCTGCTTCCCCACCCCTCTGCCTTCGGGGGCGCGAGATCTCGATCGTCCGATCGACTCCAGTCCTACAAACGCGGGATGGAACAGTGGAAGCAACAACCATGAAGGCTCGGGCCCCCTCGCCCGAGCTCAGGCCAATACGACGACGCCGTCCCTTGCCGGGAAGTCGTTCCGTCATGGGTGGCTTGTTGGTGGCCGTTGCCGCGGTTGGACTGTTCCTGGCCTATACCGGGGCCACCGGCTCCCACGTCACTACCTACGTTGTGGCTGCTCGGAACCTCGAGTCGGGTCATCACGTGGTCGCTGGAGATCTGGGCACGGCTCCGATGACCCTGCCCGCATCCATGGCCGACTCAGTGGCATTTCGCGATCCGGCCCGCCTCATCGGCACCATCTTGGTGGCCCCCCTACGGACCGGGGAGCTGGTCCAGGTGAGCGACGTTGTCAAGGCAGGCTCGCCTGGCGTGCCATCCCGCCTGATGTCGTTCTCTATCCCATCCTCCCTTGCCGTTGGAGGCGAGCTGGCGCCGGGTGACCTGGTCGATGTCCTGTCCACGGTGGGCACGGGTACCCAGGCCCAGACATCGGTAGTGGTGCGGGCCCTCCCCGTGGTCGGTGTCGCGGGATCGGCGGGCGGATTCGGCAGCAGCACGGACCGGACCCTGGTGATCACCGTGAGCATGGACCGTGCCTCAGACGCCGTGGCCCTGGCCCAGGCCGTCAATGCGAGCAAGATCATCCTGGTTCGCTCCACGGGCGCCAACGCCAGTGATTACGCGACCCCGCCAACGGGGACCAACAGCGGCGCCCCTCCGGGCTCAGTCGCCGTTCCGGGATCGGCACTCCCGGCGGGAACCAACAGCGGCGCCGCTCCGGGCTCAGCCGCCGTTCCGGGATCGGCACTCCCGGCGGGAACCAAGCCCTGATGGCGTCAGATCGCTATGTCCTGTTGGGGTTGGCTCCGGCCCGAGCCGCCTGGTTCCGTTCCATTTCTCAGTGGGCCAATTCATCTTCGGTGCCTGTTGAGTTCACCAAGTGCATCTCCATCGATGAGCTCAAGGCTCGACTTTCCTCCAATCGTGTCCACTCGGCCGTGCTGGTGGACGGTCGCATTTCAGGTCTGGATCGAGACCTGGTCGGCCTGGCCGCGGGTCGGGGCTGCCCCACCCTGATCGTGGGCGAGGACCGTCACCGCACCTGGCTCGGGCTCGGCGTCCGATCCGTCATCAACCCTGACTTCTCGCGCCAGGAGCTGATCGACCAGCTCAACGCCCATGCCAAACCCATATCCCTGGTCGAGGCGAGCACCTCGGTTCCCCAGTCGAGACCAGTCGAGGCCAAACGGGGCCGGCTCCTGGCCGTTTGCGGGCCGGGAGGAACCGGAGCCTCCACCGTGGCGATAGCCCTGGCCCAAGTTGTGTCCCACCGGGTCAGGTCCGAACGCGCCAGGTCCCACCGGGTCAGGTCCGAGCGCGCCAGGTCTTACCGGGTCAGGTCCCACCTGGTCAGGTCCGAGGGCACCGGGTCCGAGGGCACCGGGTCCGAGGGCACCGGGTCCGAGGGCGCCGTGTCCGATCGGCCCGTGGCGTTGGTCGACCTGGCCCGCCGCTCAGACCAGGCCATGTTGCATGACTCCTTGGACATTGTGCCCAGTATTCAGGAACTGGTGGATGCCTATCGCCACGCCAATCCCAGCCCAACCGAGCTAAGTAGCTTCGGCTTCAACGTGGTGGAGAGGGGATATCACCTGTTTCTCGGGCTCCGGAATCCGTGGTCGTGGTCGGCCATCCAACCGAGGGCCTTTGACGCCGCCCTCAACGGGCTGCTGGCGTCCTACGACACGGTCGTATGCGACGTGGACTCCGACTTCGAAGGGGAGGCACAGAGCGGGTCCCCCGACATCGCGGACCGCAATCACATGGCGAGGCGCAGCGTGACCCAAGCCGATGTGATCGTGGCCGTGGGGCAGCCGGGAATGAAGGGGGTCTTGTCCCTACGCCGGCTCCTCGACGACCTCGACCGCTTGGGAGTGGCGGGCCCCTCGGTGCTCCCCGTGATCAATCGGGCTCCGCGCGGCCACCGCCATCGAGATGAACTGACCAAGGCGTTGCTCACCGGGTCCGACACCGACCAGTTTGCCCACCACCCACCGTTGACCTTCGTCCCCGAGATCCCCATGGAGCAGGTCCATCGGGACTGCGTGGCCCTGCCCGGCGCCATTACCCAGCCCCTCCAAACAGCGCTGGCGGCGCGGTTTGTCCGACCTTCGGCGGAGCCCGCGCCACCGGGTGGTCCCGAGCCCATCGCGCCTGGCTCGCTCGGCCACTGGGGTCCGGCCGAGATCGACGTGGCCCTGCGATGACGCCTGGTTACCGGTGATCGATCGCCAAGAGGGCCCGCGTGCCCATCGCAGAGACGACGAGGCCGGGTCGGGCTCACCCCTGACGGAGATCGAACAGAGCGTCCTCGCTAGGGCCAAGGACCGGGCCCTGGACCTGAGCACTAGCGGCGGCCCGGAGCGACTGCGCGACCTGGTGGTCCAGGAAGTGGACCAATGGTCCCTCGACTTCAAGCGGGGGGCACGACCGTTCGACCTTGCCGATCCTGAGGCGGTAGTGGAGAAGGCCTATCGCAACCTGGCCGGGTACGGTCCCTTGGAGCCACTGCTCAACGACGACGACGTTTGGGAAATCATGATCAATGCTCCCGACAGCATCTTCGTCAAGCGACACCGGGGGCGCTCGGGATATCACCACGAGATTTTCCATGACGACGACCACGTAGCGCGAACCCTGACCAAGATCCTGGACGACGCCTCGGCCTCCCACCGCAAGCTAGATCCGGCTATGGGTCTTCAGGACGCCCAGCTCGACAACGGATCTCGCCTCCACATCGTCCACTCAGATCTGGCCCGGGACGGCCACACCCTTGTGAACATCAGAAAGTTCACCGGCGTTTCTTACCGGACGTTGGACGAGCTGGTGCAAATGGGCACTCTCGACTCCCCTGTGGCCGCGTTTCTCCGAGCATGCATACAGAGCCGCCTTTCGATCATCTTCGCCGGGCCCCCGGGTTCGGGAAAGACCACTTTGTTGTCGTGTTGTGCCGCCGAGCTGGACCCGGCCCTTCGAGTGGTGGTGGCCGAGGAGGTGTTCGAGACCGATGTGCCCCTTCCCAATGTGGCCCATATGCAGACCAGGCCGGCTCGCGTCGACCGACCCGAGGTCGACCTTCGCCGTCTGGTGGGCGGATTCTTGCGCATGGCCCCCGACGTCGCCATAGTCGGCGAAGTCCGTGATGCCGAAGCTCTGGCGTTGCTCCTGACCCTGTCATCGGGAGTGAAGGGGTACACCACCATCCACGCCGGGTCGGCGCGCCAAGCCCTCACTCGGTTGCGCTTCATCGCCCAACTTGCTGATGCCGCTCGGGACCTGCCTCTGGCCGCCCTTAACTCCTTGGTGTCGGAGGCAATCGACATCGTTGTCCACTGCGCCAGGATCGGCGGTCAGGTTCGCGTCGTCGAGGTCATTGCCGTCGAGGATCGCCAGACTCCGGCCGATTCCGCATCGTTCACCGTCACCGATCTGTTCAAGCGGTCGGCCGGTGGATCGGCGCTGACCTGGAGCGGGAACCTTCCGGTCCGGGCCGGCCCCGCACTCGAAGCCGCCGGATTCGACATTGTGGACTTGCTGCGGACCGGGAGCCAGGCGCCAACAGCGGCCTGGGCCGTGCCGGAGCCACACGCCTCCGGGTCGAGCGAGGGTCGGGCCGGTCTCGGGGCGGCGGCCGGTCTCGGGGCGGCGGCCGGTCTCGGGGCGGCGGCCGGTCTCGGGGCGGCGGCCGGTCTCGGTGGTCCTACCGGCTTGGGACAGGCGCAGTGACGTGGAAGCGCTGACCATTCTTGCCGGGGCCTTCGGCGTGTTCTTCCTTTACACACACTTCGTGCTGGGATGGAATGGGCTGGGGCTTGGACCCCGCCGTTCGAAGGGGTCGCCATGGGCCGTGAGGCGCGACTGGCTGGCCCAGGCCGGGCTGGGTTCGGTTCGCCCCTCGGAGTTCATTGCCGTTTCTGTGGCCGTCAGCCTGGGAGGGGCATCCATTGCCTTCATCGTTTTTGGTGGGTTTCCCGCCGCCCTGGCCGCCGGGGCGTTCACCGCCTTTCTGCCCCTGGCCATATACCGATCGCGCCGGATACGGCGCCGGAGCGAAGCCCGCCAGGCATGGCCTCGCATGATCGAGGAGATGCGTCTACAGGCCGGTTCCCTCGGGCGCTCCGTGCCCCAGGCCCTCATCGAGGTGGGCAAGAGGGGACCACCCGAGATGGGCCAAGCCTTCGCCGCGCTGGAGAGGGAGTGGCTGATCTCCACCGACTTCTCCCGCAGCCTGGATGTCTTCAAGCAGCACCTGGCCGACCCTACCGCCGACACCGTGGCCGAGACCCTCCTGGTGGCACACGAGATCGGCGGCTCAGGGCTCGACCGGCGTCTGGCCGATCTGGCCGACGACCGAGTGCTCGACCTCCAGGGCCGCAAGGATGCCCAATCCAAGCAGGCCGGGGTGCGCTTTGCTCGCCGGTTCGTTCTCTTCGTACCGATGGGCATGGCCCTGGCCGGAATGTCCATCGGGGCGGGCCGCGCCTCCTACGCCGGCGGTCTGGGCCAGATACTCGTGGTGGTGGGAATCGGCGCCATGGTGGGCTGCTGGCTGTGGGCCGGCAGGCTCATGAAGCTGCCCGACGAGGATCGGGTGTTCGGGTCGTGAGACTGGCCCTCGGGTCCGGAGTTCTCCTGTGGCTCGGGATCACGCTGTTGTTGAGTCAGCGACGCTGGTTTGCCCGATTACCTCTGACCGAGAGGTTGGCTCCCTACCGGTCGTCGGCATCGCCGTTGGCGTCGGGTCGCTTTCGTGATCGACGCCAGACAGCCAACCGGAGCTGGGTTCCCGGCCCAGAGTCATTTCGGGAGATCATCCTCCCCATCGTTACCTCCGTGGCCCAACACCTCTCGCGAGCCCTGGGCGTGCGTGAGGAGTTGGCCAAGAAGCTGGAGCGCACCCACTCCCCCATGGCCCCCAGCGAGTTCAGGACCCGCCAGTTGGGATGGGTCATGGTCGGCCTTGCCTGCGGGCTGGCGCTGGCCGCCGGCTCCGGCTTGGGGCCGCTTTTCGGGCTCTTGGCCACCCTGGGGCTGCCGTTGTTGGCCTTCATGGTCGTGGAGGAGTCCCTGTCCAAGCGGTCACGAGGGTGGCAGCAGCGTTGTCTGTTGGAGCTGCCGGTCGTGGCCGAGCAGCTGGCCATGCTCATCTCGGCAGGGTTCTCGATCGGGGGTGCTCTCAACCGGGTCGCCGCTCGAGGACGGGGCGTCTGTGCCGTCGATCTGGCCCGGGTATGTGCCCGGATCCGTCAGGGCATGCCGGAATCCATGGCCCTGGCCGAATGGTCCGGCCTGGTTGGAGTGCCTGCGCTGGACCGGGTGGTGGCCGTCCTCAGCCTCGGACCTCAGGCCGTGGACCTCGGACGTCTTGTGTCCGAAGAGGCCCACTCGATCAGACGGGACGCTCACCGCCAGATGCTCGAGATCATGGAGAAGCGCCAGCAGCAGGTATGGATACCGGTGACCGTGGCTGCTCTGGTTCCCGGGGTCATCTTCTTGGCGGTGCCCTTCATCAATGCCCTGCGCATGTTCGCCGGCCCCTGACGGACCGGGCGCCGGCCCCTGACGGCCCCGGCGGAATGCCCCGGCCTCCCCGGCTCCC
>JBOGIG010000050.1:0-4174 GCA_050742455.1 Acidimicrobiales bacterium | reverse complement strand
ATCAGCATCCGTCTCATCGACCCCACCACCACCGTCAACGGCGCCATGGCCACGGCTGATGCCGGGGGCCTGGACATCAGTGCCGACGTGAAGCTGCCCGGCCTGTACGTCCCCGGGGTTCCATCCGTCAACCTCCCCGGGGCGCCTCCCACCCCCCTTAGCACCCCGCCCGTTCCCCTCCATCTAGAGGCTCTCTACGGGGCGGCCCAGGCCTCCATCGACGCCACCTCCGTGTCGGGGTCCACCTTCTCGACCTCGGGTGGGGGGCTGGGCCTCTTGACCAGCGGGCCAACGCCGTTGGGCGACAATTCATTTGCCACCTCGGTACCCGGATCGACCGGACTGGGTCTGGGGGGCACCTTGGGGTCCGGTTCCTCCTCGGGCGGGGGAGCGGGCGCGGGGACAACCGGCTCCCGTCTGGTGGCCCTGGGGACCAAGAGGCCCCCGTTGGGGTCATCGGTGCCGCTGGGCTGGGTCATCGTCGGACTGTTCGGCTGCGCCCTGGCCGTGGACGGCCTGCTGGCCTATGCCCGATGGCAGTTACTCAAGGGGCGGGTCTGATGAAGGCCACGAAGGGAGACCACGCCATGGCCATTTCCGCCACCACGCGCCGGGGTCGGCTACCGACCTGGGCCGATCTTCGAAAACGGGCCAAGAACGCCCCCCCGGCCGTCCTCAAGGTCTTGAGGCGCATGACCGGTTGGACGGGGGGCTTCGATGCCCGCAACACCTGGCAGTTGGCCATCGGCGCAGTCTTGGCCCCGGCGGGCCTGGTCATCATCCTCATCGCCTGGTATGGCTCGGCCCACACCGCCTATGTGCAACAGCAGATCCCCTACCTGGTCAGCGGGTCGTTCATCGGCTTGGGGCTGATGGTGCTGGGGGGCCTGTTGTTCTGGGCCCATTGGATATTTCGCGTCTACGACCAGGCCGACCTGCACCACAAGGCGGCCATGGAGTTCCAGGAGAAGCTGTTCGAGCGTCTGATCGAGGCCGTGGCACCCCGCCAATGGGTCGGGGAGGGAGACGAGTCGCCCACGGCACTGTCCGGCTTGGGGCGGCCCGACAGCAAAATTGTCACCGCCGGCGCCAGGGCGGTCCGAAACGGCAGGCCCCCGGCCGGCGCCGGGCCCCCGGCCGGCGCCGGGCCAGCGGGCAACCCCAGGCCAGCGGGCACCCCAAGGCCAGCGGGCAACCCCAGGCCAGCGGGCAACCCCAGGCCAGCAGGCAACGCCAGGCCGGCGGGCAACCCCAGGCCAGCGGGCAACCCCAGATCGGGAGGCGGGGGGACCGCGGGGAGTAACGGCCGGGGCAGGGCAAATGGCCAGGCGGCCTTGGTGGTCACGGCCAACGGGTCGAGCTACCACCGGGCCGACTGTCCCATCGTGGTCCGCCATCCCATCGGGGTGCGAAGGCTCGGCCCGGCCGAAGTCCAGGAGCGTTCGGCCTGTCGGATCTGTAACGCCTAGGCCGCATCCGGCCGGGATAGTCGATGGACATGGCCCTTACCCGGGCCGGTTCATCCACGGCCATTGAGGGTCGGGACATCAAGGAGAAACGAAATGACTGAAGCGACATCAAGCGATGGGACCGAGGGCCTGGCCGCCTTGGGCTCGACCATGACCCCGGCCATGGCGGCCAACCCCCAGCCGGTGTACAAGTCGATGAGACAAGGCGCCCCGGTGATGCGCCTGGGCCCGATGGTGGCTGTGAGCAGACGGTCTGACATCGAAGAGGTGCTCAAGTGTCCGGCCACCTACTCCTCGCACATGTCGGCGGTGGAGCTGGGCAATGTGCGACCGTTGATCCCATTGCAGATCGACGCCCCCGATCATGTCAAGTTTCGACGGCTGCTGGACCCGCTGTTCGCACCTCGCCAGATGGCCGCTCTCGAACCGAGTGTGGTGGCCCTGGTCAACGAGCTGATCGACCGGTTCGTGGGTCGGGGTTCGGTGGACCTGGTGAGCGAGTTTACTATTCCGCTTCCCTCCGAAGTGTTCCTCACCCTGCTGGGTCTGCCCCTTGACCACCTGCCCCGGCTCCTGGCTATGAAGGACGGCATCATTCGCCCGCCCGGGTCCACGGCCGAGGAGAAGGCGGCCATCCGCGCTTCAACGTCGGACTCTATCTACCGCTACTTCACCGAGGTTCTGGCCGAGCGCAGATCCGAACCGCGCCCGGACCTTCTCAGCCGGTTCCTGGCTGCCGAGTGTGACGGGGTCAAGCTCTCCACCGAGGACATCCTCGACATCTGCTGGCTGTTCCTCATCGCCGGCCTCGACACGGTGAGCGCGTCGCTGGAGTGCTTCTTTGCCCATCTGGCCCAACACCCCGCTGGCCGCCGCCAAATAGTGAGCGACCCTTCGTGCATACCGGGCGCGGTGGAGGAGCTCCTGCGGTGGGAAAGCCCCGTCTCGGGGGTGGCCAGGGTGGCCGTCGAGGCCACCGACCTGGCCGGGACGAAAATCGAGGCCGGCGACCAGGTGTTTGCCCTGATCGGTTCGGCCAACACCGATGAGACGGAGTTCCCCGATGCCGACGTGGTCGATTTTGATCGGGAGACCAATCGCCACTTGGCCTTCGGGGCCGGGATCCATCGCTGCCTGGGATCGCACCTGGCCCGACTGGAGCTTCGGGTGGCGCTGCGCGAGTTCCACGCCCGTATTCCCGAATATCAACTGGCTCCCGATACTGAGCTGTCCTATACCCCCGGGATTCGCTCCATCGATCGCCTGCCGCTTGTCTTTAACTGATGACTGATCCTTCCCAACCGTCGAGGGTTCGGATCGACACCGATATCTGCACCGGTCACGGCCGTTGCTACATGCTGGTTCCCGATCTCTTCGAGGCCGATGAACGGGGCTTCGGTGTGGTGCGAGGGAATGGGGAGATTGCAGAGCAGGCCTTGGCCGGCGCCCGCCGGGCCGAAGCCAATTGCCCAGAGGGTGCGATATTTCTGGAAGGGTGAAGCAGACGGGCATGGTCCGGTGCCCGGAACTGGATTTGATCGGCCCGGACCGGCCGATCCATTGAATGACGACGAGAGTGAGGCTGTAGTGACGGGGATGATGGACGGTGTGCGGGTGCTGGAGGTGGCGGCGTGGACCTACGTGCCCGCCGCCGGGGCGGTGCTGGCCGAGTGGGGGGCCGACGTGCTCAAGATCGAGCACCCGGAGATGGGTGATCCCCAGCGGGGACTGGTCACCTCCGGGCTGATCCCGCGGGGCCCGGGTGGGGTGAGCCACATGATGGAGCTGCCCAACCGTGGCAAGCGCAGCGTGGCCATCAACCTCAAGTCCGACGACGGACACCGGTTGCTGTTGGAACTGGCCGGCACAGCCGACGTGTTCCTGACCAACTTCCGCCCCCAGGCCCGGGCCAAGCTCCGTATCGACGTAGACGACATCCGGGCCGTTAACCCCGACATCATCTACGTGCGGGGTTCGGGCCACGGCCAGCGGGGACCGGAGTCGGAGCGGGGCGGATATGACGGATGCTCGTTCTGGGCCCGCGGCGGAGTGGCCGACATCTTGACTTCCGAGGACATGGACTACCCGGTCGGCCAGCCGGGACCGGCCTTCGGCGACCTCATCGGGGGACTGACCATCGCCGGGGGGATCTCGGCCGCCCTTTTCCACCGGCAGCGAACGGGGGAGGCGGTGATCGTGGACAGCTCGCTATTGGCCACGTCCATGTGGGCCACGTCGGCCACGTCCATGGCGGCCGGCCTGTTCGGCTTCACCAAGCTTCCCAAGATGGACCGGACCAAGATGCCCAACCCGATCGTGAACACTTACCGGACCTCTGACGGTCGATTCCTCTCCCTCATTATGTTGGAGTCCGACCGCTACTGGGCCGATCTGGTCACCAAGATGGGCCGTCCCGATCTGGCCGAGGATCCCCGCTTCATCGATGCCGGTGCTCGGGCGGCCAACAACCAGGCCTGCGTGGCCGAATTGGACGAGTTGTTCGGATCCCGCACGTTCCAGGATTGGAAGGAGGTGCTCTTGGAGGTGGCCGGTGTATGGGCGCCGGTGCAGACCGCAGGAGAGGTACTGGAGGATCCCCAGGCTCTGGCCAACGGCTACGTCCGTGAGGTGGAGGCTCTGTCGGGCACGACGTTCAAGATGATCCCCTCACCGCTGCAGTTCAACGAGACCCCGCCCGATCTGAC
>JBOGIG010000049.1:0-2071 GCA_050742455.1 Acidimicrobiales bacterium | reverse complement strand
GCTTTGCAATCGACGAAATACCCCAGCTGATCAATGTGGTGACAGGAGATATGAGCCTGGTCGGCCCCCGGCCCTTGGCCGTTGAGCCCCAAGAGTTCGATGATCGTGCCGTTGGACGTCACAACCTTCGTCCCGGTATGACCGGGGCTTGGCAGGTCGAAGGAGCCAACGCCTTGACCTACGAGGACATGATCCGACTGGACCTCGACTACGTGTCTTCGTGGTCGCTATTGCTCGATTTTTCGATCCTGGCGCGCACCGTCATGGCGGTACTGGTCCGCCGCGGCGCATACTGACTCCATTCCAGCCACTCGTACGCACCCATCTGTCGCCTGTCCGACCTGTGCTGGCCTCCCCGGCGGTAATTGAGTGGCGTATCCCCCTTCGGTCGATCTCTTCGGGGTCCGTCTCGACAATGTGACCGAGGATGATGTGATCGATCGCATCATCTCATCCTCGATTCGGGGCCAAGGCGGATGGGTGGTAACCCCCAACGTCGACTTTCTGCGCCAGATCGTGGCGGATCCAGTTCTCGCCGAGCTGGTCGGTGGCGCCGATCTCGCCATCCCCGACGGCATGCCATTGGTATGGGCCAGCCGCCTTCAGGGGACTCCGCTGGGGTCACGGGTGCCGGCGTCGCAGCTCATTTACCCCCTGTGCCGTCGGGCTGCCGCCCGGGGGTTGAGCATCTTTCTGCTCGGGGGTGAGCCCGGTGCAGCCGAGGCGGCCGGCGCCGTACTGACTAAGGAGGCGCCGACGCTGCGGATCGTCGGAAGCTATTCGCCCCCCCTCGGGTTCGAACGCGACCCGGCCGCCATTGCGGCCATCATCGAACAGTTGGCCGAGCGCGCCCCGGAGATCGTTTTCTGTGCCTTCGGCTTTCCCAAGCAGGAGCGGCTGATTACCGCAATACGGGGGCACCTGCCCGGTGCCTGGTTCTTGGGAGTTGGTGGAACGTTCACCATCATCTCGGGACAGACTCCTCATGCACCGGAGTGGATGGGCAACGCCGGTCTCGAATGGCTGCATCGTCTACGGCTGGAACCCCGGCGACTGTTTCGCCGCTATGTCATTCAAGATGCACCGTTCACCCTCCGCCTGTTGGTGGTGAGCGCCCGACGGAGGGTGGCCAAAGACCGAAAGCGCACCCCTGGGAATCCACCCGGCGTGGCCAGGCTCCCCGAGGGTGAGTAGAAGACCCCGTGTTGTCTGATCGCCGGCCACCACTCCACGTTCGCCTGGCCACCTGGGATGACGATCCGGCAGTGGGAGGGCAGGGTGTTTACATCCGAGAGCTGCGCAGCGCTTTGGAGGGGTTGGGCCTGGAGGTGACGACCATGGCCGGGCACGGACCACACGCCATCCGGTTCCCGCGTCTGACCGGCCTTGGCCACATCGACATGTCGGTGGCCCTCAACCGCTCGCCAGGCATCCTCGTGGACGGAGATACCGACCTGGTTCACGCATCGGGAGGCCCGGGCGGTCTGCAACTGCTCCGCCGTCTTCCTGTACCTCTCGTCTATACGGCGTATCACACCTATGCCCAATCACATCGTCGCTGGAGCCCGAAGTACGCCTATGGCGCCATCGAGATGTCTGCCTACCGCCGGGCCTCGATGGTGGCGGCCATATCTCCCTCGACGGCAGAGTCGCTGCGCGAAATGGGGGTTCCTTCACCCAAGATCATGGTCATTTCCCCCGGAGTGCACATCGGAGAAGCTGGGCCTGATCTTGTGGATGGATCCGAACCCGGGCGCGTCCTGTTCGTCGGTCGGCTCGAGACGGAAAAGGGCCCTCTCGACGCCCTGGAAACCATGCGCCAGGTCGTCGCCGTCCACCCTGGCGCCCGGGGATACGTGGCCGGCTCAGGCTCCCTCGAACCCCAAGTGCGCCAGGTCGTTGACGGGCCGGCGGGACATCAGATCACATTTCTCGGTCGAATCTCCGATCAACAGGTGGCCCAAGAGATGCGTCGAGCCCAGGTGGTGATCGTCCCTTCGGCTTTTGAAGGGCTCGGGTTGGTGGCTTTGGAGGCCATGGCCGGAGGGGCGGCGGTTGTCGGCTACGACGT
>JBOGIG010000048.1:0-6085 GCA_050742455.1 Acidimicrobiales bacterium | reverse complement strand
TGATCTTGTTGTGTCGACTCCATCACCGCCTGGTACACGAAGGCGGGTGGTCCCTCACCGGCGATGCCTGTGGACAAGTCGAGTTCAGGCGACCCGGGGGCCGGTTGATGCAACACGTCCCGAGACCTGCCCCGACCGAGGTGGTGGAGCGACTGTTCGGACCAGAAGGGGCCGGCGCAGGCCTGGTGAGCCTTCACTGACCCGGCGCGGGCCTGGAGGCTTGGGGGCTCGGGCTTTGGCGCGCCCTGGCGCGAGCGGGCGCGGGGGCGGGCGCGGGGGCGGGCGCGAGGCGGGGCTAGGGGGCGGGAGTGGGGTTGGGCAGCGAGCCGTAATAGTGGGCGTCCCCGAACGGATAGGCGTAGCCATCGGTGCCCACCATCCAATAGCCGCCATTGTCGGGAGTGAGGGCCACCCCGGTGATGGGAGTGGGCGGCGATAGCTTGGAGAGCGAGCCGTAATAGTGGGCGTCACCAAACGCAAAGATGCCGCCGTCGGTGGCAGCCAGGACGTAGCCTCCACCGTCGGAGGTGGACGCCATGGCCGTTACCGGTTGGTTCAGCTTCAGGTTCCCGGTGGAGCCGAAGAAGTTAGCGGCGCCAAAGGAGAAGACGCCGCCGTCATTGGCCACCAGCCAATACCCCCGGCCCTGGGGGGCGCCGGCTATGCCCGCCACCGGCTTGTTCAGCTTGATTCCCCCCATCGATCCGTAGAACTGGGCGGCGCCGAAGCTGAACACCCCGCCATCCCGGGCTACAAGCCAATAGCCGTTCCCTCCACGGAGGGGGGCGATACCGATTATCGGCTCATTGAGGCGCATGGATCCGGTGGACCCGAAAAAGGAGGCGTCGCCGAAGGCGAACACGCCCCCGTCGAAGCCCACCAACCAGTACCCCTGCCCGTCGGGGGTGGAAGCCGCGCCCACGATGGGTGAGTTGAGATTGATGGCACTGGTATCGCCAAAGAACGAGGCGTCGCCGAAGGCGAACACCTTGCCTGCTGTGTCGACGATCCAGTACCCCTTGCCGTCGGGCGTAGCCACAAGGGCAATCACCGACATGTCCTTTACCCCCCCAGGGGGGAGCGTGGTCGCACCAGCCCGAGCCGGGGCCGAAGTGCCAGCAGCTGCCGGAGCAGCGGGAAGGACCAGGGCCGTGGCCGCGGTCAAGCCCAGCAGTGCCAAGAACCGCCCCAGTGGGCCGACAAGTCTCACATCCCACCCTTCCCGAAGGCCGTCAAGCGTGCCTCATGACCAGGTTGGGGACAGCCTACTTATCCGACCCGCCCCGGCTCGTGCCACCGACCCTGGTCCCCGCCATGGCGCCGGCGGAGGCCGACCCTGGCCCTCTCCGTGGCGCCGGTGGGGCCGACCCGCACCGCCGAGGCCGAAAAGACACCGGCGAGCAGAAAGACACCGGCGAGCAGAAAGACACCGGCGAGGGGCTCGTGGGGTTTAGAGTTTCTTCGGCGAGCCGACTTGACACGCCATCTGTTCCAATCACATATCTCCAGGTCAGCGCTCTGGGACAGGAAAGTGGATCTGATGCAGAATCCAGAATTGGCGAAAGCCGGCTTCGAGAGCGCCCTCCTCCGGGCGGCCACGGGATTCGCCTTCGACGTGATCTCGGTGGTCGATGCCAGCGGCAGGATCGTCTACAACAGCGAGTCGACTGTCCAGGTCTTCGGGCGCCCCGCCGACCACAACATCGGCCAGCCGGCCTTGGACCTTGTCCACCCCGAGGACAAGGTGGCCCTCGCCGAGGCCATGGCCCAGGCCCTGGCCGGCAATGCCACGCCACCCGTCGAGTACCGCACCCTGGGGGCCAACGGAACTTGGCAGGTGGTGGAGTCCAAGGCCATCGACATGGTGGGGGACGACTCGGTGGCGGGCATCGTGGTCATCACCCGTGACGTTACCGAGCAGCGCCGCAACGAGGCCCTTCGCACAGCCAGCACCGACATCCTCAACTCGATTGCCCTGGGCGAGCGCCTCAACCGCTCCCTGGGGGGCCTGGTCCAGGCCGCCTGCCGGCGCTTTGGGGCCACCGGGGGGGCCGTCCTGGTCCGCGACACCCCGGATCAGGACGTACGGGTTCTGGAGTCCCGAGGCGTTCCCGACAACTGGGAAGAGACACTGTCCGAAGCCCTGGCCGACGGCTACGGCGCCCCAGGCTGGGAAAATCCCTATCCGGCGGCCACCGCTCAATTGTCGGGTGACTCGGCCTGGTCGGCCTATGCCGGGCCGGCCCGGGCCGCCGGGTTCGAATCGTGCTGGTCGGCGCCCATGATCGAATCGACCACCGGGTCCCATGCCGGAGTGCTCGAGCTGTATTTTGCCGAAACCCGTCCGGCAGACCGAGCCGACCTGTCGGACCTGGAGGAACTGGCTCGACTGGCCGGCCTGGCCATCGAACGGGACGGGGCCAACCGGCGCCTGGCCTATTCCAGCCTGTACGACCGCCTGACCAACCTTCCCAACCGGGACCTCTTCTTGGACCGGCTCAATGAGGCGCTGACCCGGACCTCCAAGTCCTCCACGGCCCTGGCCGTCCTGTCGGTGGACATCGACAGCATGAAGGATCACAACGACAGGCTGGGGGCGGGCCAGGGCGACGTCCTTCTGGCTCGGGTGGCAGAATGCCTGGAGGAGGTAACAAACGGGTGCGCGGCCGCCGCCCGGATGGGGGGCGACGAATTCGCCATCCTTTACGAAGGCATCGCCGGCGCCGATGAAGCAGTGGCGCTGGCCGAGCGGGTGCTCGATGGCGTGGCCCTCTTGGGGCCCGAACTGGCCTCCGCCGAGGCCGTCACCGTCAGCATCGGCGTCACCATTTCCGACCCGGAGGGGGGTCGGGAAAGCCCTGAGTCGATCGTGCGCCAGGCCGAGGTGGCGCTTGTCCTGGCCAAGCGGGGCGGTGGGGCCCGGTGGCGCCTGTTCGACCGCGCCATGCACGGCGGGGTCATGGACCACAGCCAGTTCGAGGCGGAGTTGCGCGACGCCATCCGCAACGATCAGCTGGATCTGCACTATCAGCCTGAGTTCGATCTGGAGAACGGCAGGCTGCTCGGGGTCGAGGCCCTGGTGCGCTGGGACCACCCGGTTCGGGGCCCGGTTCCGGCAATGGACATCATCGAGTTGGCCGAACGCAGCGACCTGATCCTGGATCTCGGTTCCTGGGTGCTGGATCGGGCCTGCGAGCAGGCGTCCGCCTGGGAGCCCAACGTGGAACAGGACCGCTTCAAGATCTGGATCAACCTCTCCCAGCGCCAGTTGACCGAGCAGGGCATGGTGCAACAGATCGTCAAGAACCTTCAGCGCAACGGCTTGCGGGCCACCTCCATCGGGGTGGAGATCACCGAGACGGTGCTGGTGGCCGACCCGGTAGCGGCGGGCAAGACCATCACTGCGCTGCGCGACCTCGGGGTAGAAGTCGCCCTCGACGACTTCGGTACCGGATATTCCTCATTGAGCTTCCTGCGTCGCTTCCCGGTGGACGTGGTCAAGATCGACGGGTCGTTCGTGGCCGGATTGGGCCAGAACCAACAGGATGCCGCCATTGTGTACTCGGTGGTGTCCATGGGACATTCCCTGGGACTGGCCGTGGTGGCCGAGGGAGTCGAGACCGAGACCCAGCGCTCGGAGCTGGACATGCTGGGCTGTGACCGGGTTCAGGGCTGGCTGTACGCGCCGGCCATGCCGGCCGACGAGATGGACGCCTGGATGAACCGATACGAGAAGGCCCGGGTCGACAACACCCGCCCCCGCCCCGGGCGCAGCTACAGCGCCCTGCGGCCCAGCGCCGTCCAAGCCGGCGCTCCCCGTCGGTGGCCATGGGCCGACAGCACCGCTCCTGGCCTTGGGCCCGGCTCTCTCATGCACCTAACGGCCTGGCTGCTGGGCCTGTGCGGCGCTTTGACCATGGTGACGCCGCTTTTGCCCCTCGGCCCCCAACGGGTGGCGGGGGTCGAGACGGTGGGAGCAATCGCCATCGCCATCGCATTCCTGCTCCGCTACCTGCCTTGGCGCCAGTGGCCCAGGGCGGCAGCGCTGGCCCTGGTGCCGGTGGCCTTCACTCTCATCGGATTCCACAATTATTTTGCTGGGGGCGGAGCCTATGGGTACTCCGCATTCTTTCTCCTGCTCTATGCCTGGATGGGTCTCACGCTGCCCCGGTTGACCTCGGTGGCGACACTGCCCCTGCTCGGGGCGGCATTCCTCGCACCATTGCAATTGACCGCCCACCCCGCCACCGCCCCGTGGTCGCTCGTCTACGTCGCCACCACCTGCGTGCTGCTGGGCGAAACCGTGGCCTGGTCCTTCGCCCACTTACGCAGCACGCATTTTGCCCTGAGCCATGACCGGGAGTGGTCCCAGTCCCTCCTGCGCTATTCGAACGATCTCATCAGCGCCCTCGATGAGGAGGGCAGGGTGGTCTTCGCCTCCTTTGCCTGCGAACGACTCATCGGGCAGCGACCGTCGGACCTGGTGGGAACCAGGCTGTTCGATGTGATCCATCCCGATGACCGGGAAACGGCCACCAACGCCATGGACTACGTCCGCGAGCGCCAAGGCCAGCCGTTGGCCTTCGACGTCAGGCTTCGCCACCGGGACCGATCCTGGCGCTGGTGCGCTCTCACCGCCCAGAACCTCCTGGCCCGCCCCGGTGTCGGCGCCATACTCATCAATGCCTCCGACATCACCGAGCGCAAACGCACCGGCGACTTGCTGGCCTTCCACGCCAACCATGACCCCTTGACGGACCTGTTGAACCGAGCCAGCTTCAACCAGCACCTGACCCGGGCACTGGGGGCCACCCGGCGCCACCACCGGTCGGTCTCGGTGCTGTTCATCGACCTCGACGGGTTCAAGACGGTCAACGACAAGTTCGGCCACAACATCGGGGACCAGTTGCTCAAGGAAGTGGCCCACCGCCTGTCGGGCTGCCTGCGGGAAGAGGACTGCCTGGCTCGACAGGGCGGCGACGAGTTCACCGCCGTACTGGAGGAGACGATCGAACACCCGGGGGCCTTGGAAGTGTCCCGCCGCATCATGGCTGCTCTGGCCCCTCCCATCGACTTGGGAACCACCACTGTCGCCATCACCGCCAGCATCGGCGTGGCCCAGAGTTCCATCGGCACCGACCTCAGCGCCGATCGCCTGACCCAGCTGGCCGACATCGCCATGTACAGGGCCAAGCAGCTGGGCAAGGACCAGGTCTACGTGCTGTCACCCGAGGACCTGCCGGTCATGCCCGTCTGAGGACCGCAGGACCCTACATGGCCGAGAGCCCGACGTGCCCGAGCTACCCGAAGTAGAAGCGCTGGTCCGTGATCTGTCCGCCCTGACCTCGGGGCAGCGGGTGAGCAGCATCCAACTCGGAGCCATCGCCGCACTCAAGACGTTCGACCCTGGCTTGGCGGACCTTGAGGGACAGGCGATCGCGGGGTGGCGACGGCGGGGCAAGTTTGTGGTGTGGGAGCTCGAATCAGTGGCCATGGTCATCCACCTGGGGCGGGCCGGGTGGGTACGGTGGCACGACCGGGTTCCACCCGAGCGGGCCAAGGGAGCCCCGGGCAAGGCCCCGCCGGCGCCGAGTCGACCCAAGCTGGGACGCGGCCCCCTGGCCCTTCGGGTGGTCCTCGACCATGGCGGCGCCCTTGACGTGACCGAAATGGGCCACGAGAAGCACCTGGCCATATGGATCCTGAACGATGCGGACCAATTGCCCCAGCTCGCCCGCTTGGGGCCCGATCCGCTGGATCCCGCATTCGACGTGGCCGGGTTGGCGGCCCTGGCGCGAGCAAGCACCTTCAACTTGAAGACGTTTCTCACCCGACAAGAGGTGATGGCCGGAGTGGGCAACGCCTACTCAGACGAGGCCCTCCACGCCGCCAGGTTGTCCCCCTTCAAGTCGGCCGCCCGGCTGAGCGACGAAGAGTTGGTCCGGCTCCACCATGCACTGGTGGGGGTACTGACCGATGCCGTGGCGCGCTCGGTCGGTCTGAGCGCCGGCGATCTCAAGAGCGAGAAGAAGCGGTCCATGCGTGTGCACGGACGTACGGGCCAGGCCTGTCCCGTCTGTGGCGA
>JBOGIG010000047.1:0-8127 GCA_050742455.1 Acidimicrobiales bacterium | reverse complement strand
GTCGCATGCAGTTCTCGATGACGGCCTCGACGCGTGCATGGAGAAGCGTGAGCAGTCTCCTCTTCTTCTCGATGAGGGCGTCGATGCGGGCGGTCTCCCGGTCGAGGTAGTCCGCGATGGCACGCTGTTGCTCAGGCTCCGCAAGTGGGATTGGCAAGGAAGCGAACTTTTCTGCGGTCAGGTGCCCGAAGGTCGCTTTATTGCATGACACTTCTAACCATCCGCTCCGGTAGATGGCCTCTAAGCAGTAACTGATGAATCGAAGATCGGTTTCAGCTTTTCGGCGAAGCCGGTGAAGAGAGTTCTGAATTATGCAGCGGCTAGGCAGCGACGGCACGAACGCTGTCTTACCGACGTCACCGCCCTCCGCTATTACTAGGTCGCCCTCCTTTACCTCGTAGCGACGAAGGTCCTCCGATGAGGCGTGCATTCTTGGCAGATTGCTGAGATCAGCGAGAGGGAGGGTTCCTGCCTTTAGGTACTCGGTCTCCCGATCTGTTGGCCCCGAAGGTTCAGGCTGGAGCATCTTGCCGAGCTGAGCTTCAACTACGAAGCGAGAATGCACAGTTGGCACACTCGGCGACCAAGGGCCACTCACTCCGTCACCTCGCGCAGCAGTTCTTGGATCTCTGCTTCGAGGGCTTTGATCTCGGCGTCGATTTCGGCGAGGGGCCTGGGTGGGACGTACTTGTAGAAGTGGCGGGTGAGGGGGATCTCGTAGCCGATCTTGGCCTTCGTGTGGTCGACCCAAGCGTCAGCGACATACGGCAGCACCTCTTCGGCGATGTAGTTTTCGACGGCGCTTCGGTATTCGATGCTTGCCAGGCGTTCGGTGGGATCCGCCGCCCAGGCGACCGGGATTTGCGGCAGGGGGACGTTCTCGTTATCCCGCAGGTCGGGGTCGGGCTCGGGCTCGCCCTTCCGGTTGGTGACGATCGGTGCTTCCGGATCGGCGACGGCGAGGGCGTCCCAGAGTTGCTTCTCGATCGCCTTGGGGAGCGCCCCGAGCTTGGTCGCGATGACGGGCCGTTCGATGGTGGAGGCTCCCACGAGGGCGTGGAGTCGTGACGCGAGGTCCCCCTGATCTGCTCCCGAGAGCTTGGCCCACTGCTTGGTGGCGGCGAGACGCTCAGCGGTCTCGCCGGTGACCTCCCAACGGAGCCGGAGCGGTCGTTCGACGGTGATGCGCTGGAAACCGAAGGACTCGTTGGGCAGGATCTTGACCTTCTCGCCCTCGGTGAAGTCGGCGAAGAGGCGGGTGATCTCTGCGATCCCCTCGGCTGAGATCTCCTTTCGCTTGTTGCCCAAGGACTTGCGCATCTTCACCCAGTAGTCGCGGGCGTCGATGAGTTGGACCCTGCCTTGGCGCTCGGGGCGCTTGCGGTTGGTGAGCACCCAGAAGTAGGTAGAGATGCCGGTGTTGTAGAAGAGCTGGTCGGGAAGAGCGACGATGGCTTCGAGCCAGTCGTTCTCGATGATCCAGCGGCGGATCTCCGACTCGCCCGATCCGGCAGCTCCGGAGAATAGCGGCGAGCCGTTGAAGACGATGGCGAGTCGGCTGCCGCCCTCTTCGGGCGGCTTCACCTTGGACAGCATGTGCTGGAGGAACAAGAAGCTGCCGTCGTTGATCCGGGGCAGCCCGGCCCCGAAGCGCCCGGCGAAGCCCCGGGTCTCGTGCTCGGCGCGGACGGCCCCTTCGATCTTCTTCCATTCCACCCCGAAGGGGGGATTGGCGAGCATGTAGTCGAAGCGCGCCGCCTTATGGCCGTCGTCGCTGAACGAGTTTCCGGCCACGATGCGGGAGGCGTCCTGGCCCTTCAGCATCATGTCGGAGCGGCAGATGGCGTAAGTCTCGTCGTTGAGTTCCTGGCCGAAGACCTCCAGGCGAGCCGACGGGTTCATCGAGCGGAGATGGTCCTCCCCAACAGAAAGCATCCCGCCGGTCCCACATGCTGGGTCATAGAGGGTCTTGATGACGCCTTGGCCGGTTAAGACGTCGTCGTCGGTGGCGAACAGCAGGTTGACCATGAGCCGGATCACCTCGCGGGGGGTGAAGTGCTCGCCGGCGGTCTCATTGGAAAGCTCGGAGAAACGCCGGACGAGCTCTTCGTAGAGGTAGCCCATTTCGAGGTTCGAGACCCGCTCGGGGTGCAGGTCGACCTCGGCGAAACGGGAGAGCACCAGGTAGAGCAGGTCGGCACGGGCCAGGCGGGTGATCTGGGTATCGAAGTCGAACTTGTCGAGGACCTCCCGTGCCCCGGAGCTGAATCCGGCTATGTAGCCCCGCAGGTTGCCCGCCACATGGGCGGGGTCGTCGAGCAGGCGGGGGAAGTCGAGCGGGGAAGTGTTGTAGAAGCGCTGCCCGGCCACCGTGCAGAGCACTGGCTCCACATTGTCGACCTGGCCCTGCAGCTTGGCCGCCCGAGCGAGGACGGCTGGCTTAGTCGGTTCCAGCACGCAGTCGAGGCGGCGCAGCACCGTGAGCGGCAAGATGACTTTGCCGTACTCGGACTGCTTGTAGTCGCCCCGGAGCAGGTCAGCGACGGACCAGATGAAGGCGGCGTGGTTGTTGATCCTGCTGTCGGCCATTCCGGTGGCTGTCCCTCCTCAGTGCCGACCTCGACCGTCGGTCACCTCAAGGGTAGTGATGCCTCGGTACCCGAGCCTGGCATGCGCCCTCGGTAGTGGCCCGCAGACACCGTGCTACAATGCATACGTGTCCCAGAACATCTCAGTGCGGCTTGAGGACAGCCTCGCCCAGCGGATCAGGCTACGGGCGCGAGCCGCGGGGGAAACTCTGTCGGATCGCCTACGGCGCTACGCCGAAGAAGGTGTGAGGCGTGATGAGCATCCGCTGATCACCTTCCGGGACGGCCCCACGGGCCGGCGTGCCGGGGTGGTCGGCGGGCCCGACGTGTGGGAGGTTGCGATCTGGATCGAGGATTTGTCGGACGAGCCCGATCCGGTGGCTGTACTAGTAGAAGAGTCGTCGCTGACCCGACCTCAGATCGAAGCAGCACTGCGCTATGGAGTCGCCTATCCCAACGAGATTGACGCCCGTACGGAACTGCACCGACAAGAGACCGCCGCCGCGTCGACATCTTGAGGCTCCTGCTCGATGAGATGTACCCACGGGCTCTCGCCGAGGCTTTGCGGGCCGGCGGGATCAACGCCTGTACCGTTGCAGAGCTCGGCCTCGCTGGACGATCAGACCCCGATGTCCAGGCTGCCGCCACCGCCGGAGGCTACGTGGTCCTCACCGAGAACGTCGCCGACTTCGTTCGCCTGACAACCGAACGCCTCAATGCCGGCTGTCACCACCCTGGCTTGCTGATCGCCCTCTCCTCGCGCTTCTCACGCCGTCCCGCTGGGATAAATGCGATTGCGGCTGCCGTCAAAGCCGTGGCCAACGAGCGTCTCGACGACCGAATCGTGTACCTGGAGAAATTGTCCTCCGGCTCGGAGGGGCCTGGATGAGATTCATCCCAGTGATGTAGAGGGTTGCGGATGTGTGAGGTTGGGGTAACGCTGCTTGCGTCGAAGGCGCCGGCGGGTGATCTCCTGTGTCGCCAAGTTCGCGGTCTCGCCGGCCAGCCGGGGGAGGCGGCGGGGGTGTGCTGCCCCCGCCGTGACCAGTGTGGACAGAACTCTGCCGAGGGTGAACAGCTTCGATGGCGGCAGCTCGTGGTTGAGGACACGCAGGAAGCGCTCAGGGCCGTCTGGCTGTCGGACGATTCGCCGAAGCGTCTCCGCCACCATTCCCGGGTTGTTCTCCGCGGCGCCCATGTCGGTGGCGAACCAGTACATCTCCCAGGCGTCGCGGTCACGCCAGCGCCACCATTCCCCCAGGCGCTGGCCCAGGCGACCATCACCAAGGCCAGACTCTATGACCTCGGCAAGTGTTTCGCCTTGGCGCAATGCGTCGGAGATGCCCTGCGCTGGTGTGGGGTCTTTGAAGTGTCCGGCATCGCCGAGTAGCACCCAACCGGGTCCGGTAGCCTGGCGGAAGTAGCCGTGCCATCGGGCCATGACCCGCACCGGCCCGACTCGCCTGGCCGGACGCAGAAACTCCGCGACCTCGCCGGTTCCCTCGAGCCCACGGCAGAGACTGGTGCTGGTGTCGGCCAGAGAGGCGTTGCGCTGCTCGCGCGAGATAGCGATTCCCGCCATGTACAGGCCGCTATCGGTGGGCATCGCAATAAAGCCGAGGTTGCCGATGCGCCCGAGGGTCGCGTACCCGTTAGGTGCGTCCGCTCCATGGAAGTAACCCCACAAGAAGACCCGGCCGGGAGGGGTCGTGTGGTATTCCTGGGCGCCGGCAAGGCGGGCGATAGTGGAATGCATACCGTCGGCGCCGACTACAAGACTGCAGCGAAGTAGTGCGTCATCGGTGCGGACACCTCGGACCACCCCGTCCTGTTCGATGAGTCCGGTAACTGCCCGCCCGGACATGACCGTGACACCTGCTTGGGAGGCCGCGTCTACCAGGCATTGATCGAGGACTCTTCGGCGAATGCACAGCCAGGGCGCCTCGAAGCGTGCGGCCACCTCCGGCCGCATCTCAATGCGGACATCGTCTACGACGAAGGTGCCGCGGACCAGGGGCGGTGCTCCGGTCGCCAGCAGCTTGTCCATGAGGCCGAGCCGGGCAAGACGAGCGATGCCGCAGGGGTGGATCATGTGGGTGGATGGCACCTCGCTTGGAAACCGGGCCCGGTCCACCAGACCAACCCGCAAGCCCCGGCGCGACAGGTCGAGCGCCAGTGGCGCTCCGGCGCAGCGGGCGCCCACGACGATTACGTCGAAGTCCTCCTCAAGTTGCACCGGTAGACCTCCGCGTCCAATAACACGATTATGTGCAGACTATAACTGTGTTATGACACACTGGCAAACCGTGATGACAGCTTTCGTCGACGATCGCAAAGGGTCGATCCTGCAAGCCGCCATTCGCCTGCTCGAAGCAGGCGGACCCGAAGCTGTCCAGGCCCGAAAACTGGCCAGCGAGATAGGCGCGTCCACCATGGCCATCTACACCCACTTCGGGGGAATGGCCGAGTTGTTCGAGGCGATGATCCGAGAAGGTTTCGTCAGATTCGCCGCCCATGTCGCCTCTGTCGTGCCTAGCGAAGACCCCATGGCGGACTTCTTCGTCCATGGCATGGCCTATCGGCAATGGGCGCTGGCCAACCCCCAACTCTACAGGCTGATATTCGGCATGAGCGACGCCTCCCTGTTACGCCGTGTCGCCCAGGACATGACTCTGGCGGGCACCATCTCACTACTGCCCGAAGGCGAAGGGGCCTTTCGGGTGATGACCGATTCGCTTGAGCGAATCAAACATTCCAAACAGATTGCCGAGGTCGATACCGTCGCCGCGGCAGGACAGTTCCTCGCCGCTACCCACGGTTACGTGCTCCTGGAAATGGCCGGCTACTTCGCACCGGAAGGCCAAAGCTTCGCCACCGTCCTCGGGCCCATGGCCATCAACCTCATGGTCGGCCTCGGTGCCCAAAGGGAAACCGTCGATCGGGCGATAACAGCCGCTCTGATAGCGGTTGGAATCAACTAGCCAGGGCTGGAAACCCTGATGAAACCGTCGTCGGCTCGCCGACACGGAATCCCTCGCCGAGGAGGGCTATTCGAAACCTCCAGAAGCATCACCTGGAGCGGGATGTCTTCGAACTCCCATTGTGTTGGACCCAAGGTCCGGCCAGGGGTGCAGAAACATTGCCTAGAACGGCGATTCGGTTGATGACGATCCCTGACAGGTCACACTGCCGTCGGTAATCGGTGTGATGTACGTAATGGTGTATACTTGAGGTGTGCACCGGACGAACATCTACCTCTCAGGAGCGGAGCAAGCGGGCCTTGACGCGCTCGCCGCCGCCGAGGGCTGCAGCCGCAGTGAGGTCATACGGGCTGTGATTGACCGCGAACTAAACTTGGGCGCAGATTTCGCCCTGGACGAAGTTTTGGGGGACATGGCAGATGAGTTGGCGCAGAGAGCGAGGACGCTCAGCGCCACCGATCCCGACCTGTGCATCGAGTGAATGGTCATCGTCGACGACCACCTGGCTCTGCTGGCCATCGCCGGTCGGCTTCCCGACCTTGAGGTTAACGGACCAGTGGCGACCACGTGGGGGTTCCACTTTCGCTTGGCGAGGGCACTGTCGGACCCGGCCAAACAAGGCAGCCTGTCTCGTCGGAACGTTGATCCAGTCGCGGCAATGCGCCGCGTGCTCCACCCGCCGCCGCATCGTCTCGTGGTGCTCGATTCCCGGACGAGCATCGACAACATCGTGCGGGTGGCCGTCGTTCACCGAGCCAACCTTGTCCTGGCTGAGCTAGTCGGCGCAGCGGTGCATCACGGCGCCTCGGTGAGGGTCACTGAGGCCAACATCGGCCTGCACTGGCCGACCACGATGGACGCCGAAGGCGTCGACTTCGCTGCGGCGTTGATATAGGCAGCCCGCGGGCCCTCAATCCGTTTAGCGAGCTCCGCGGTGGTCTCATCTGACGTTACATACCAACGGTCGTCTCGCCGGTCGCCCCATGGGTCATCGACGCGACGGCCCTCGAACCCCCACTCGAGCCAGCGCAGCTCTACGAACATGAGGTGCTTGACCAGCTCCAGCGGCGTCCAGCCGGTGGGCAAGCGACTATGGCGTTGCTCGGCGTCGCCCAGCCCCCCGACCTTGGCGATGATCCGGGCGCGAAAGTAGTCGAGGTACCCGATGAAGACCTCGGCTCGTGACGGGAATTGGATCGTCGGGCTCGGGAATCGGTCCCGTACGTGGCGTGCGAAGTCGGGGGAGTCCTGCTCTATTTCGCGCCAAGACGCCATCGGGTAATTGTCGCAGAGGTCCGTCCGGGTACGGGGCCAGAGGCGATTCGAGTTGCCCGGAAGGTGTGCGTCCAGCGTTAGCGTACGAGCCGCGGGTATCTCCGTCGGCTTTCGGAGAGCCCATGGTGCCATAATGGCACCATGCGACGGATGAACTTGCGAGATGTCCCGGACGACGTGTACTCAGCGATCGCTGATGCAGCGACTGCGAAGCGTCAGTCGCTCAGCGCTTACGTCGTCGACCGGCTGACCGAAGTTGCCGAAGTGGCTCGGCTTGCGGACTATCTCGCGACCTACCACCCGCCGGCAGGCAGTGCGCTGACGCTGGAGGACGCCGTAGCTGCAGTGCGGGAGACCCGCGAAGCATCGTGAGCTTTGCGGTGGTCGACGCCTCGGTATTGACGGCCTTCTACGTGGTCGAAGACCCGCGACGCGAAGTGGTCGTAGCGCGGCTTGCTGCCGGCGACTCCTTGGTCGCGCCAGCCCACATCGACGCTGAGGTCGTATCGGCTCTTCGCCGGTTGGCACTTCGGCTTCCAAGCCTCCAGAGCACCGTACCCAGTGCGCTGCGCCACCTCGCGAGCTTCCCACTCAGGCGTATTCCTCTTGCGCCGCTGCTCGACCGAATGTGGGAGCTGCGCGCCAACGTCACGGCCTACGACGCGGCCTATGTAGCGGTTGCCGAGGAGCTCGTTGCTCCGGTTGTCACCTGTGATGCCAAGCTCGCCGCCACCAGCGGTCCTCGATGCAAGTTTGAGCTGATCTCCTGACCTCCTGCTCCGGCGGTGCCGCTGACCGACGACGCTCCGGGGGGTAGGCGTACCGGGTGCGCCACGTAGCGCCGGATGTCGCCATTGATGCGGCCTGGGTCCATGGAGGCTCCATTCCTTTGAAGTCAGGAGGAGCATGTCGTGGCAGACTCGCCTTCGTGCGATACCGACGCCAGGGGCCGGTTCGATGAGGGAGGGCGTGGCTTCGGTGACCGCGCAGCGGGTCACGGCGAATCGGCTGACTTTTGACCGGATACCCGCCCCCTACGGAGATCCGGCGGCCGATGAGCGGTTGTCTCGTGACGTGGCCGGCGAGTTGAACACCCGGGCCGGTGAGCGGATGGTCGCCTACCTGGCGGCCCGCACCAGCTTCTTTGACCGCGCTGTGGTCACCGCGCTTCATCGCGGAGTTACCCAGGTAGTCGTGGCGGCTGCCGGCTATGACGGCAGGGCGTGGCGCTACTCCAAGCCGGGAGTGCGATGGTTCGAGGTGGACCATCCCGACACCCAGGC
>JBOGIG010000046.1:0-2958 GCA_050742455.1 Acidimicrobiales bacterium | reverse complement strand
ATCTCTTGGCCCACCCCAACCCCTTGGCTTCTCCGACCACCTTCAGTGCCGGCGTGGACCTGGTTCGATCATGGGCCCAGGTCGGACTTGGTCGGATTCCGACTCTTATCCTCGACGAGTGGAACCTGTCGGCGGCCGGCTTCGATCACCGGATGGATACCAATTCCGGCGCGGCATTCGATGCCGGGGTCCTCACTGAGTTGCAACACTCGGGTCTCGACGCCGCCGTCATGTTTGCGTCCTTGGACCCTTACTGGGACAACAAGCAGGCCAATCCGACCGGGGCTGATGAGTTCGGCTCGTGGGGTCTGGTCACCCACGGTGGCGTGCGCAAGCCGGCTTGGTGGGCTTTCGACCTCTTTGGCCAAGTCGGCCCGGATCTGATTGCTGCTGCTACTCCGGGCTCGGTCCCCCTGGCCGACGGAGTCAGGGTCCTGGCCGGGCGGAACCCGGGGGCAACCACCGTGCTTGTGTCATCCTGGCTGGCCACCGGGGGGCCGGAGCGCCCAGTCCACTTAGTGGTCTCCGGCCTCGGGTCGGGTCACTCCTCGGCGTCGTTGTATGTGATCGACGCCCGACATTCCTCGGCTGGTTCTCCCGTGGCGGTCATGTCTATCACCGACAGCCTCGACTTTGTTCTGCCGGCCCAGTCAGTGATCCTGGTGCGCATCATCCCAACACGCTAAGTCGCTGCCTCGGGCCCGACGACTCTCCTACTCGGGCTCCGACGCCGGAGGGGGTGTGGGCATCGCAGGACTTCTGCGATACTGCGGTATGGCCGAACTCAATGTCCTTGGCGGTGAGCTGGAGCCGTGCGGCACCGACCCCCTGACCGGCTTTTACCGGGACGGGTGCTGTAATACCGGCCCCGAGGATCGGGGAAGCCACACCATCTGCGCTGTGGTGACAGCGGAGTTTCTCGGCCATCAGCGAAGCATCGGCAACGATCTGAGCACGCCCATGCCCCAGTACCACTTCCCCGGACTCGTGCCCGGAGATCGTTGGTGTGTGACGGCGGCCAACTGGCTACGGGCCCATTACGACGGAGCGGCAGCCTATGTCGTGCTTGCATCCACCCACGCCCGCGCCCTTGAGATCGTGGATTTGGCGATCCTTCAGGAACACGCCGTAGACGTACCGGCTGACCCCGCGGCCCTGGACGGCTGACCCCGCGGCCCTGGACGGCTGACCCCGCGGCCCTGGACGGCTGGAGCCGGTGGTTGGTCTTTTGCGACATTTTGGACACTCCCGCTCCAGTGCGGGGGCCCGGGTGCCGATGAATTGGAATGGCTCGTAAGTACAAGGTGCCCCCTGCGTCGATCCCCGATGACGGGCGGCACATATCGGGCGCCACCACGTCGACCATCGTGCGATGGATCGAAAAGGTGGCTGGACCGCAAGCGGTAGGACAGCTGCTGGCCGCCGCGGGCGAGACCCGACCCGTCCGGGTACTTCTCGACGAGACCTCCTGGAGCTCCTATTTGCAGGCCACTGCCCTACTGAAGGCTGCAGTGGAGGTGTCGGGCCAGGCCGATGCCGCGCGCCTCATCGGGGTGGAGATGCTGGCCCAGACGGTGGGGAGCGAAGTGGGCGCCCTGCTCCGATCGTTGGGCGACCCCGGAGAGGTGCTGCGCAACGTGGCCGCCAGCGGGGCCAAGTTCTCCACCATCTTGGTCATCGAGCCCATTGAGATCGGCCCCGAGCGCGCCCTGATCGCAGCCCACTCTGTGCCCGGAATCCCCCGCAACCGGCTGATGTGTGACTTCACCACTGGCATCTTGTCAGTGGTACCTGCCCTGTTCGGTATGGACCTCGCCGTGGTGTGGGAAAGCGAATGCCAGGCTCGGGGAGCCGACCGGTGCCTCTACCACATTGACTGGAACCCATCGTCCGCCCTGGAAGCGGAACCGGAGCGTCGCATCGCCGAACTTGAATCCCGCCTGGAGAATCTGGACAAGCGATTCCGGTCGCTGCAGAGCATGGCCACCGAGCTGGTCTCGGCCGAGGACATGGAATCGGTGCTGGCCCTGGTGACCAGGCGGGCCGGGGTGGCCGTGCGGGCCACGCGTTACCTGTTGGCCGTCAATCTGGGAGGACGGCTCCACATCCACTCCGACGGCCTCAGCCCGAGCGACGCCCAACTACTGGCCGAGGAGATCCTCGAAGGTGGCGCCGATGACCATGATGGATCCCGGCTGATCGTCGACGTGTCCTCCGGGGAGAAGAACTACGGGCGCCTGGCTGCCATCTATCCCGACGGGACCCGGTTCTTTCCTCAGGAGCGCAACCTGCTGTCGGCCTACGCCGGACACGCGGCCGCGGTGCTGAACACGGCCGCGGCCCTGGACGAGATGCGCAGGCAGAACCGCACTGCCACGGCCTTGTTGTCACTGGCCCGCTCCCTGTCCGAGGTGGCGTCTTCCCACGAGGTGGCCGTCAAGCTGGCCGACGCCGTGACCGAGGTGGTCGAGTGTGAATCCACCTGTGTTCTGTTGTGGGACCCCGGCACCCAATCCCTGCGCCTCGAAGCCGGGGTCGGCGTCAGTCCCAAGGTGGAGAAGTTCCTGACCGGTACCGGCATCAGCATGTCCGATACCCCTGAGGTGGCCAGGATCATGAACGTCGGGGAGCCCAACTTCTTCGACTATGACACGGCCGACGAGTTTCACCGCAGGATCATGTGCGACGACGGCGGTGCCACCGCCGTCGTGCCCATACTTTCCCGGGGCAAGTTCTTCGGTGTGCTGACGGCCGGCGTCCGCCAGGACCTGGGCACGGTGAAGGCCGATACCGACCTGGCTGAGCGACTGGTCGGGATCGCCCGCCAGGCGGGGACCGCCCTGGAAAACGCTGCCCTCTTGGACCAGGTCCGCCACCAGGCCTTGCACGATTCGCTGACCGGGCTGCCCAACCGGGCCCTGCTCAACGACCGCGCCGAAAGGGCCCTCGTCGAGGCGG
>JBOGIG010000045.1:0-10684 GCA_050742455.1 Acidimicrobiales bacterium | reverse complement strand
GGCATCGGAGCCGTTTCCAATACGTTCGTGGCCGATCTTGGTCCCGGTACCGGGTGATCCACACGTCCCGGGCGGCTTCTGGAAGACTCAAGGGCTTCTATGCACGGACTGCAGGACCTCGCCATCTTTGGAGCCGGCCTGGCGGCCGGATCGATCAACGCCGTCATGGGTTCGGGTTCGCTGATCACTTTTCCCACACTCTTGGCCTTCGGCTACCCGGCCCTGCTGGCCAACATGTCCAACACGGTTGGTCTGGTGCCCGGCTCGGTGAGCGGCGCCATCGGCTACCGGCGGGAGCTGGCCGGCATGAAGCCTTACCTCATCAAGCTGGGCCTGGCCGGCATTGCTGGGGGGATTACCGGGAGCATCGTGTTGTTCGTCCTACCCGGGCACGTCTTCCGTCGGGTTGTTCCCGTGCTGATCATCTTCGCCTGCGCCCTTCTGGCCGCTCAGCCCTGGCTGTCGCGCCACCTCGAGGATCGACGCTCGTCCGGGAAGGTGAATCGAGGGCGGGGGGTGACGACTGGCATCTATCTGACCGGGATCTACGGGGGTTACTTCGGGGCGGCCCAGGGCGTTTTGCTGGTGGCGATTCTGGCCACGTTTCTCCCCATCGGGATTCAGCAGGCCAATGCAATAAAGAACGTCCTGGCCGCTCTGGTCAATGGAGTTGCCGCCCTGTTGTTCATCGCCTTCGGCCACATCGCCTGGGAGGTGTCGGCCCTGTTGGCCGTGGGTTCCATCATCGGGGGACAGGTGGGGTCCATCTATGGGCGGAAGATTCCACCGGGGGTGCTGAGGTTCGTGATCGTCATCGGGGGCACGGCGGTAGGGATCGCTCTGCTGTAGGGGTAGGGATCGCTCTGCAGTAGGGGTACCGTTGGGCCGGTGGCCCGGCGACGCATTCTGACCGACGTCACCCCTCTCAGACGATTTCCCCAGTTCAAACGGCTGTGGAGCGGTCAGCTGGTCAGCGTTTTAGGGACCCAGCTGACCGTGGTGGCCGTGCCCTACCAACTCTACCGGGCCACCCATTCCTCTTTTGATGTCGGTCTGCTCAGCCTGGCGCAATTGGGTCCCCTCCTGGCCGGGTCGGTCATAGGCGGGTCGATCGCCGACGCTGCCGACCGGCGCCGCCTCCTGCTGGTAACCCAGACCCTCCTCGCCGCCACCAGCGTGGGCCTGGCCGTCAACGCGACCCTGGTCCATCCGGCCATCTGGCCCCTGTTCGTGATGACAGGATTGGCCGCAGGGCTGTCCGGGGTCGATTCTCCCACTCGCAGCGCCGTCTTCGCCGGTCTGGTGGACCGGCGGTCCTTCGCCTCGGCCGCCGCCTTGAATCAGATGGTCTTCCAGGTGGGTGGAGTGGTCGGGCCCGCCCTGGCCGGGATCCTGTTGGGCCAGTTCGGCTTGGGGCCGGTGTACTGGGTCGACGTGGCCACCTTCGGGGTGGCCCTGTTGGCAGTGGCCGGTCTGGACCCCCTGCCTCCCGGTGAGGGGTCTGCGAAGTTCGGCCTATCTTCGATTGCCGAGGGATTCTCCTACCTGCGAGGACGCCAGGCCCTCCAGGCCACGTTTGTCATCGACCTCGACGCCATGGTCTTCGGCATGCCCCGGGCACTGTTCCCGGCCTTGGGTCTGGGACGGTTTGGCGGGGGAGCGGGCGTGGTCGGGCTGCTTTATGCCGCTCCGGGGGCGGGGGCCCTGCTGGCCTCGCTATTGACCGGCTGGGTGGGCGGGGTGCGGCGTCAGGGTCGGGCCGTGGTGGTGGCCGTCGTGGTGTGGGGACTGGCCATCACCGCATTTGGCTTCGCCTACTGGCTTCCCCTGGCTCTGGGCTTTTTGGCTCTGGCCGGAGCCGCAGATGTCGTATCGGCCGTATTTCGCAATACCATCCTCCAACTCAGCGTGCCCGACGTGCTGCGCGGACGCCTGTCGGCCATCCACATTGCTGTGGTCACAGGCGGGCCGAGGCTGGGAGATACCGAGGCGGGAGCGGTTGCCGCCCTGTTGGGCAACCAGGTGTCAGTAATATCGGGCGGCCTCATGTGCGTGGCCGGAGCCTTGGTCATAGGTAGCTTGATGCCGGCTCTGGCACGCTACGACGCCCATCAACATCTTGACGGTGGCGAGGACGCGGGTGCTAAGCCTTGACCACGGGTGAGGTCGCCAACAGATTGCCGTTTCCGTCGAGCGCCGAGGCGGCGAAGTGTGATTGGTTGGTGCTGAGGGTGAACTTGGTCTCAAAGCCGTCCCGGTCAGATGTGGCCGCCTTGACCAGCCCACTCGGCGACGACCCCGCCAGCAGGTTCCACGTCTGGACCTCGGTGGACCCGTTCCAGCTGACGTACAGGTCCACGGTGCCCCGGTCCTTTCGCTTGGACCTGATGGCCGGGACGTCGGCCGGCTTACCCACCCATTCGAAGCGATAGGCCCGGTAGGACACGCCGCCCGGCTCGAACTGGGCATTGAACAACATGCGCCCGTCTCGGGAGTATTCCGACCAGTAAGGCTCGGCCCCCCAGCCCACGAAGACATTGCCGTTGGGCAGCACCTGTACGCTGCCCTGGCTGGTAGCCAGGAACTCCGGACTGGGTAGGAACTCCCGTACCAATCGGGCGCTCATGTTCTTGAAGTCCAGGGACAATTCGAGTCCTCGGGAGTGCGAGGATACGTTGGGCGGTCCGCCCCCGTCGTCGAACACCGTCATGGTGGAGGAGCCGTGAAGTCGGGCGTCATGCTGGAAGGCGAACTGGCTGTGCTGGCCCATGGCAAAGTCGCTCAGCTTCCCGTTCAGGCGCCACATGACCTCACCGGTGGCCCGGGCGATCTTGTAGACGGTCCAGGTGTGGCGCCCCGAGATGATGTAGTTGCCGTCGACGTCGCGCTGCACGGAATTGATGTGGAAGAAGTCATACAGGCCGTTGTTGGCCACCGCCGATGAGGCCGGGAGGTAGGACTCGCTCAGGCTGATGTGCTGGCGGGCATCCCAGTCGAATAACACTGATCCCGAGGCGATGTCGATCTCTTGGAAGTGGGAGTTGAGCAGCGTGCCGTTCTTCGAGCCACCGATGGAGGAGAGGTCGGCGCTGACCGTCTCGTAGGCCGTGAGCAGGGCCGTTCCCTCGGGGGTGATCTGGAACTCGTGAAGATCCCCCGACAGCCCGTTGCCCGCCTGGACCCGCATGATCTCGGTGTAGGAGGAATCGATCATGACGTACTCGCCCTTCCCGTACCCGCCCGGGATGATGATCGGGCCCTCCCACCAGGACATGACCGGTTGACCCTGGTACTGGTTGACCTGAACGTTGGTGGCCACACCCACCGATGGCTTGAGCGGATGGAACCAGACCACTTCGCCCTTGTTGTCGACGATCATCGGTCCGTACTGACTGGGCCCCTGGGACGGGCTCAAGAAGATCAGGCCCTGAGCCGTTCCTGCCGCCGGAACCAGGGTGGTGATGGTTGGGGGTATGAGGTCGGGTCGGGACAGAAAGGTCGGGCCCTTGGGCGAGGATGAGGATGTCCACTTGAACGTCCCGAACCCGGCGCCGCCCAGAACCACCACCCCGACCCCGACCCCCGCCGCCTGCAGCAGGCGACGCCTGGACATGACGGTGTCGATCCTGCCCCCGGTGTCGGGCTGGGACTGGTCTGGGCTCATTGGTTGTCGTCCACCTTGGTTGTCGTCCACCACGGTTGTTGTTCCCCCTGATCGGGTTCACCGGGGCCGACAATCGGGTCGGTCCCGGTCCTTTTAAGGTCGCTGGTACTCAAGTCACTGGTACTCAAGTCGCCGGTATGACGGTCCCCTGGTTGGGTCCAAGCTATATAGGTCGCCATTCGGTCGTCTACCTGCGCCTTGAAGCGGCAACCTATCAGTCGATTCTGAGAGCCACCTGTACGTGTTGTGAAAGCTTTCTGAGGAGTTCGGTCCTGATCAGGGCTTGGGACCCGGGCCTTGCCATCGCGCCACAACCAAGGAGGCATCGTCGGCCAGGTGGTCGCTTTGGTGCTCGATGACCGACCGGATCAGGTGGCGGACGATCTCTTCCGGTTCGAGGTGTTCGGACGAGTGCTGGGTGGCCAGGTCGGCCAAGCGATCTATGCCAAATCGCGCCCCACGGGGGGTGCGGGCCTCGATGACGCCATCGGTGTAGAACAAGATGTCATCGCTCGGCTCGAGCGCTTCGGTGGCCAATGGTGGAGCCGTACCTCCGCCGAGGAGGGACCCGTAGCCCCAGGGCGGGGTAGGGGCGCAAACCAACTCCCCCACCACTTGGCCGGCCCGGATCAACAGCGGCAGAGGGTGTCCCGCGTTCGTCCACGACATTCGGCCTGTATCCAGCTCGATGCGAACCAGTTGGCCGGTGGCGAATGCGCCTTGGTCAAACAGTGGGCTGAGTGTGGCATCGAGGTTGAAGTGGATCCTCCCCAGAGCGTGCCCACGGCGCCGATCATGGCGATAGGAGCCGATGGCGGCGCTCGACACCAGGGCCGAAGTGAGACCATGACCCATGGCGTCGAAGATGGCCATGTCGAAGAACGGACCGTTGATGGCGTAGTCGAAGCTGTCGCCGCCCACCTCGTAGGCGGGTTCGAGCAGCCCGGCCACAGCGACGCGCCCGGTCCGCAGAACCAGCGGCGGCAAGTGGTCCCACTGGATGCTGGCCGCCAGCGACATGGCCTCGCGGCTGCGATGGCGGGTATAGATGTCGGTGACCCGGGCGTGGGATGCAATCAGATATCCCGTGAGGATCCCCAGTTCCTCGCACGCCCCGATGACTTCCGGTTCGGCTTGACTCACTGTGAGGGCGAGCACCCCGGTCCGGTCGGAGCCCTCCACAACAGGGACCCAAACACGCACCCCTTCTGGTCGTTCGGCGACGGTGGGATGCCGGCCGAGAAAGGCCCGTCCGGCCATGGTGACGCCGACCTCCTCTTCGGGAAGACCGCCATGGTCGTATTGGTCGGGCAGGGGTTCGAGGGTTTTCTGGGCGAAGTCAACCAGATAGACCACAACGTCGGTCGCCCCTATCCCTGAAGCCGCCCGGGCCACGATGTCGGGGATGAAGGCCGGATCCACTTGAAGGGCTTCCCGAAGGGCCTGCCCCAGATTCAACGACCTCACCGGTCCCAACCTATCAGGATGGTCTAGTCATGTCGGCAGCGCGCTCGAGCCGTACCTTCGCCGAATTCGAAGGCTCTCAAGCCGCGTGACGCCCCGTCCAGGCCAAGAGGTCATCTACGGTGCAACGGTTGACCACCCGCTCCGGCGGAACCTCGGCGGCCACGGCCTGAGCGCACCCCCGCCCGAGCCACTCGAGCTGCCCGGGGGCATGGGCATCGGTGTCGATGGCGACCACGCAGCCGAGCTCGATGGCGAGACGCAGCAGCTCTTCGGGTGGGTCTTGGCGCTCGGGTCGGGAGTTGATCTCCACCGCGGTACCGGTCCGGGCGCAGGCGGAGAAGACGGCTTGCGCATCGAAGCTGGACTGGGGGCGACCTCGGCCGGAGACGAGACGTCCGGTGCAATGGCCGAGAATGTCGGTGTGGCGGTTCTCCACCGCGGCCAACATTCGCCTTGTCATAGCCGGACCGTCCATGGCCAACTTGGAGTGGACACTGGCCACCACTACGTCCAGTCTTTCCAGCAAGTCCTCGCTCTGATCGAGTGACCCGTCGGCCAGGATGTCGACCTCGATCCCGGTGAGGATGCGAAATGGTGCCAGGTCGTCATTGAGGCGGGCCACTTCATCGAGCTGGCGACGGAGCCGTTCGGCGTCGAGCCCGTGCGCCACGGTCAGGCGGGCACTGTGGTCGGTGAGAGCCAAATAGTCGTGGCCCAGGGCCTTCGCTGCCAGGGCCATGTCCCGGATGGGGCTGCCTCCGTCGGACCAGTCGGAGTGGGAATGACAGTCCCCGCGGAGCTGATCGAGCAGGCCGGCGGCGGCGGGATCCAGTTCCATGGCGGGATCTTCCTCGAGCTTTTGCAGGTAGGCCGGCATCGTTCCCGCCAGCGCCTCGGCGATGACCTGGCCGGAGGTCCTGCCCACTCCCACGATGCTCTCCAGCCGTCCGGCGGTGGCGAGCCGGGACAGCTCGGACTCCGACATCGACTCGATGGCAGCACTGGCCTGGCGAAAGGCCCGCACCTTGTAGGTGTCGGCGCCGTTGCGCTCGAGGAGGTACGAGATCCGGCGCAGGGCCGAGGCGGGGTCCATCTCTTAGGGCTTCTTTGCCCTGCTCGGCGCCACCCGGGGAGGCTCGTCGGGCGCCTTGGGATATTCGGGGGGCCAGGGGGCGTCGTGAAATCCCTGTTGCTTGTGCTCGGCGGCGAGATCGAGCAGGGGCTGGATGGACTGGAGGTCATCGGTCATGGCCACCCACGGGTCGCCTCGTCGGCGAAGGAGATCTGGCACGGTTCGAAGCGTGAGGTCATCGGGCTCCACTGCCGCCACCTCGTCCCAAGTGAGCGGGGTGGATACCTGCCCCCCGGTGCGGGGCCGCACGAACCAGGCGCCGAACACCGTCTTGTGTGGAGCGTTCTGGTTGAAGTCCACGAAGATTCGTCGCCCCCGCTCCTCCTTCCACCACTGGGCTGTGATGAGCTCGGGATGGCGCCGTTCCAATTCGCGGGCCAGAGCCACTGCCCCTGCCCTCACTGCGGTGGACTCCCACCGGGCTTGGAGGCGGAGGTAGATGTGCAGGCCCCTGTTACCCGTCGTCTTGGGGTAGCCGGTCATCCCGAACTCGGCGAGCAGATCCCGGCAGTGATAGGCCGCTTGACGAACGTCGTCGAAGTCGGTGCCGGGCTGGGGGTCGAGATCGATGCGCAGCTCGTCGGCGTGGTCCGGATCGGTGGCGACGTAGGGCCAAAGGTGCAGACCGAGGCATCCGAGGTTGACAGCCCAGATCACGTGGGCCATGTCGGCCACGACCAAGGCGTTGGAAGTCGTGCCATTGGGGGTGACCACGGTGGTGGTCTCCAACCAGGACGGGGCGCCGGACGGGACCCTCTTTTGGAAGAACGACGTACCGCCGGCGCCATTGGGAAACCGTTGCAGCAGGGCGGGGCGGCCTTTGGCCGCATGAAGCAACGTCTCGCCCACCTCGAGGTAGTACGAGACCAGGTCGAGCTTGGTGGCGCCCAGCTCAGGAAAGTAGACCTTGTCCGGGCTCGAGATCATCACCTCCCGATCTGCGATCTCGACAAGGCTCTCCTGGTCAGCGGGCACCGGTTTCACTTTATCCAGGTGGTTGGGTCGAGGATGGTGCGTAGGACTTCCGAACGGCAGTCCGGTCAGGCGCTCCGCAAGTACTTGCGGAGCGCTCGTCGGACTACCTCGCCAGCCGTAACGCCTTCGGTTTCGGCTCGCTGCTCGATCGCCTGGCGTAATTCCGGGTCGAAGCGCACCGGGAGCGCCTTGGCCGGCTCGGTTCCCATAGCTGGGCGACCTGGCCGCCGACGGAGCTTCGGGACGTCCAAGCCTGCCTCAGCTTCGTCCGCCATGCGCTCGACGACCTCCTCGGTCAGTTCAACCCCGCTGCGGGACCTGCCGTAGGAGGGCTTCTCAGGCATCGCTGCTTCCCGATTGGGCCACCAGAGACCCGTACTTTGCCTGCATTTTCATGGCATGGATCACCACCTCGCTGCCATCGGCCCGCACAGCAACCACGACCTCCAGGAGCCGGGCCGCTTGATCTGGTCCCAGGTAGAGGGCCTTGTCCGGGTCGTCGCCGTCGTCGCCGACGTATAGGGCATGCTCGATCGCGTGGAGGATGTCAACGTCTTCGAACCGGTCCTCGGCCTGATGTCTGCGAGCGGATGGTGCGAACTCCACACGAGTGAAACGTATCACGAAACCCTGGCCGTCGGGTCACAGCGGGATCGCCTATCTGGTCCTGATCGGTTCGGGTGCGCCCCCTGGGATTTGAACCCAGAACCTGCGGATTAAGAGTCCGTTGCTCTGCCGTTGAGCTAGAGGCGCGCATGATGTTGGGGTGACCGAGGGGACTTGAACCCCCGACCTCCAGGGCCACAACCTGGCGCTCTAACCAACTGAGCTACGGCCACCAAGGTCATCCAGCATGGCACAACCCGAAGCCCTCCCAGCTCAAGCCCGAGCCAGGAACTCGATGGCGTCGGCCGCGTCGCCGGCAAACAACCCATGCCCGGCGTCCACCAGACGGGACCGGTCAGCCCCTGGGCCGGCCAAGGATTCGAGGCAGGCAGGCAGTTCCAACGGCTCGACCACGTACCTGACCAGATTGGCAGCGGCCAAAGCGGCCACGTTGGCCCTTCTCCGGCCGGGTAAAGGGAGGTGGCAGATGACAGGAAGGGAGCAGGCCATGGCTTCGAACGCAGCCATTCCACCGGTATTGTCGATGGCCACGTCTCCGGCGGCCATCAGGCCCGCCATGTCATCCTCCCAGCCCAGCACCAACCCGAATCGCCCTGTTCGGCGCACCATACGGCGTAATCTGGATTCGAGCAGGTCGTTCTTCCCACACACGGCGATGGGCACGAAGCCGTCCAGGTCGGCGACGCCGCCGAAGGTTTCCATCAGATCCCCCGAACCGTGGGTGCCACCCAGGATGACCACCGCACGGTCGCTGTCGGCCAGCCCCAGATCGGCTCGAATCGAGGCCCGCCGCGCCAGGGCCAACGGCCCAAATTCGGGTCGCAGCACCGGGCCGGGAGCCAACCCGAGGGCTCCGTCGCTCTGGTCAAATTTACGGGCCGCCCCGGGGTGAGAGCAAAGGACCAGGTCAAGTTGGCCTCTGCCGGACAGCCGAGGGGGTTGCGCATCGGACAGGACCGAGATCATGGGAACACCTACGGGTCCCGTACCCCTTAGCTGGGCGAGAACTTGGAAACACCATGGGACAGTGGACACGACCGCGGCTGGAGCAGTCCGTGTCATCCGGCTCGTCAGACGGGAGGCCACACGGTTGGCGAGCAGCGACAAGGGTGGGCGGGACCACGAGCCCGGTTCCGATCCGTACCGATATAGGGCCTCGAAGACTTCAGGGGTCCGGGTCGCGAAGCGGGTAGGTCCCAGCCCCAGCAATTGGCCCAAGCCTGCGGGGGCCAGATGTGCCAGGTCAACTCGCTCTATGGGCCAGCCGCGACTACTGAGCCTTCGGCCCAGCTCTTGTGCCACGTGATCATGGCCACTTGCCCATCCGGCGCCCAATATCATGATCGGAACTGATCGAGATGGCAGGACCGAGGCTGATCCCGCGGGTATGGCATTTGACATCACCGAGCATTCTGCCCGAGGGAGGGATAGACACCGGGTCGGGCCAGGGGATCCGGGTCTCAAAGCGCAGCCACCGGAGCCAGATGTGCGAGCATTTAGCCATCGCCCCTGTAGCTCAGCTGGATAGAGCGGCTGCCTTCTAAGCAGCGGGTCCCAGGTTCGAGTCCTGGCGGGGGCGCCGCCGCGCCGGCAGCCCTGCCCCACCCCGCCCCACGGCGCAATGCCGAGCGGTCCGTCGGCGGGGCGCGACCGGGCCGGGGCCGCTACCTTGCCGACGTGGGGTGCGCAGGCCTATCAGCCCCGCCCTTCGTTGCACGGAGATCCCTGCTCGCTTACGATCGCTCCGTGCCAGACCTCATCGGTGGGCAGGCGGGCCCCCGGATCGGGGACCCGGCCCCGGAGTTCACGCTTCGACACACCTTCGAGCACGACGTCACCCTCTCCCAGACGCTGCGTGCGGGGCACGCTCTTCTCGCCTTCTACGTCTTCGACTTCGGCTCCGTCTGACGGTCCGAGCTGTCCCAGTTGGGACATCTCGAGCCGGCGATCAGCGAAGCGGGCGGACAGGTGCTGGCGATCGCCGTAAGCGCTACGTTCGCTCAGCAGGCCTTCGCCGCCTCCCTCGGGATCGGCTTCCCACTGCTGTCGGACTGGGACCGGCAGGTCTGTGAGAGCTACGGCGTCCGCTACGACTCATGGAAGGGTCACGCCGGGATCGCCAAGCGCTCGCTGTTCCTGGTCGACCAGGGGGGCACGGTGCGCTACCGCTGGGTCACCGACGACGCCTACGTGGAGCCGGACCTCGACGAGGCGATGACCGTCCTGCGCAGCCTCCAGCGCTGAACGCGGCCCCGTCGGGGCGCGTTTGTCGCCCGTCCCCCACGGGAATGCACCGAGCATGCCTGCCCACCCAGCGCGCCTCGAAGCTGCAGGGTGCGAGGACCGCCCGGGAGGCCGACGGAGGAGCCGCACCCGATCCCGCTGCCGGAGCTGCCCTGGGGACAGCCGATGCCAGGGCTGAGCGACCCACTGGCGGGCGCCGGTGCGCCCCGGCGCCGCGAGGATGCCCTGCCCATGGCCAGGCGCGTCGGATCCTGGCTGGTCTGGTGGGCGCTCCTCATGTCGTTCTGGATCCTGCTCGACGACTCCATCGCATTGGCCGAGTTGCTCGCCGGGGCCGGGGCTGCCGCCCTGGGCGCAACTCTGGCCGCGCTCGCCCAGTACCAGGCGAGCACTCAGCTCCGAATGCGCATCGAGTGGACCGTGCCAGCCTTCAGCCTTCCTGCCCAGGTCGCCCGCGACACCCTGACCGTCTTCGCCGCCCTGTGGAGGCAGCTCGCGCGTGGCGAGGCGCCCAACAGCGGCTTCCGGGAGGTGCCGGTCGCTTTCGGCGACGACAGCCCCGAAGGGGTGACCCG
>JBOGIG010000044.1:0-16093 GCA_050742455.1 Acidimicrobiales bacterium | reverse complement strand
CTCGGTCGTCTCGACATCGTGGTTCACAATGCGGTCAGTGGCCAGTCCGGTCATCCCGAGTCCATCGTGCAGGTTGATAGAGCCGCCTTCGAGCAGCATTTCTCGGTATCGGTGCGGGCGGCATGGGGTCTGGCCCGGGCGGCCCATGTCCCTCTGGCCCGGCGCGGGACGGGAAGGTTCGTGCTCCTGACATCGGCCGCAGGCATCGAGGGAAGCGCCACCCTCCCCCTATACGCCATGGTCAAGGGGGCGCTGCGGGGCATGGCCAAGAGCTTGGCCCGGGAGTGGGGCCCTGACGGCATCACCGTGAACTGCCTGGCCCCCCTGGCCCGCACCGAGGCTCTGGATCAGGCGCTGGCCTCCAATCCCGAATTGTCCGGCCGGTTGTTGGGGCGGATTCCCCTCGGGCGTCTGGGTGACCCCGAGTCCGACATAGGTCCGGCTCTGTGCTTTTTGGCCGGTGACCATTCCTCCTACATGACCGGCCAGACCCTGGTCATCGACGGCGGCAGCTTCATGGGCCTATGAGGGGGCACGACATCATCGAACAGGCAGCGGACCGGTGGGGACCTGAGGCCGAGCACAACGGCAGGGCTGGAGCCTGCGATGGGGCCGGGCTGTTGTCAGGGCGGGTGGCTTTGGTGTCGGGCGTCGGGCCCAATCTGGGACGGGCCGCGGCCCTGGCTCTGGCCCGGGCAGGCGCCCGTCTTGTCATCGCCGCCCGCAAGCAGTCGTCGCTTGACCGGCTGGCCGAGGAGGTGTCGTCCACTGGCGCTGAAGTGCTGGCGGTGCCCGGCGACACAACTTCGCCAGAAGATCGGGCCCGGTTGGTCCGAGCCATCGCCGAGCGGTTCGGCGCCCTTGACGTTGTGGTCAACAATGCCTTTGCCGAGGAGGATTGGGCCACTTTCGAGGGCTTCGACCTGGCCCGCTGGCAACGTCCGTTCGAGGTCAATCTGTTCGCCACTCTCGGACTTGACCAGGAGCTGTTGGGCCTGCTGAAGGTGGGCTCTGGCTCTTCGGTGATCACGGTGAACACCCTTTCGACTCGAGTGGTGAACCCGGTATTGGGCGGCTACGCCTCGTCCAAGAGGGCGCTAATGACGGCCGTGCAGGTCATGGCCAAGGAATTGGGGGAACACGGCGTTCGCTTCAACTGCGTCGCGCCGGGGCACATGAAGGGAGAGGCTCTGGAGCAGTACTTCGCCTACCTGGGCGCACGAAGGGGCGTCGATCCGTCTGTAGTGGAAGGCGAGATCGCCGCATTGACGGCCCTGGGGCGTATCCCCACTGCCGATGAGGTGGCCGGTGCCATTGTTTTCTTGGCCTCTGACCTAGCCCGAGCCATCACCGGCCAGACCCTTGACGTAAATGCCGGGCGGCACATGCACTGACGGCGGGGCTGCCCTGGGGCGGGGCTGCCCGATGGAACGTGACCTGATGGGGCGTGACGTGATGGAACGTGACTTGATGGGGCGTGACCTGATGGCCCGGAGCCCGGTTGCCAATTTCCACGAAATCTGACACTGTGTCGGAATCTGACACCACGTCGCGCGGTCGTACCCACCGGAGTGTCGGTGCCTACAGGAGTGTCGGAGCCCGACACCAAATCCAAGGGAGTCGCATGTCGGAGGCGGTTTCGATTGTTCCCCCAGGCCAACTGGTCTATGGGATGCAGCTGCCCATTCAAGCCCAGTCGTCGATGTTCGTGGCTGAGTGGGAAAAAGAGGCGGGGCCCGCGGAGTTGGCGCGGGTGGCCGCCGCCGCCGAGGCGGCCGGTTTCTTCTACCTGGCCACATGTGATCACGTGGCCATTCCATCCCGGATGGCCCCCGCCATGGGCACCCATTGGTACGACGTGGTGGCCACCCTCGGGTTCCTGGCCGGCATCACTTCGCAGGTGCGGCTTTTGAGCCACGTCTACGTGCCGGCCTACCGCCACCCCCTTGTCGGGGCCAAGAGCTTTGCCACTCTGGATGCCCTGTCCGGGGGAAGGGTCATAATCGGGGTGGGGGCCGGCCACCTGGCCGAGGAGTTCGAGGTGCTGGGAGCCGACTTCGAGCACCGCGGAGCGAAACTGGACGAGGCCATAGATCTCATGGCGCTGGCCCTGAGCGAGGAATTTCCCACGTTCGATGGGCCCACATGGTCGGTGCGGGGGATGGGGGCCCGCCCCCGCCCGATTCAGGTTCCCCGCCCGCCCATCTGGATCGGCGGTTCCTCGAAGGCCGCGTTGCGCCGCGCCGCCGAAAGGGGCGACGGGTGGCTCCCTCAAGGCACCCCCCGCGAAGAGATGGCCGGACAGATCGCATTCATAACCGAGCATCGCCGGCGCCATCGGGGCGACGATCCCATCGACTTGGGGGTGATCACCGAGTGGATCCACGTGGGACGTCCCGACTTCGATGTGGATCCCCAGGCTCTTTGTGGATCGGGTCCGCAGATCGCCGAGGCACTCAATGAATTCGGGGCCATGGGAGTCAACCATCTCCAGGTCCGCTTTCCGGCTCGATCCTGCACCGAGTTGTGTGACCAGATCAACGCCTTCGGGGCCGAGGTGGCCCCGAGCCTGGCGGCGGGACCGGGTCGGTGATGCTGCTGGAGAACCAGGTATGTCTGGTGTCGGGGGTGGGTCCTGGGCTGGGTCGGGAAGTGGCCCTGGCCTGTGCCCGGGAGGGCGCCACCGTGGTGGTTGCGGCCCGGACGGCGGCCTACATCGAGGAGGTGGCAGCCGAGATCACCAACGTGGGGGCCACAGCGCTGGCGGTGGCCACCGATGTCACTGACCCGGCCGCTCGGGACAACTTGGTCAGCGCCACCATTTCGCGCTTTGGTCGCATCGACACCCTGGTCAACAGCGCCTACCGGCCTGACGTGTTCCAAAGCTTCGAAGAGGTTGACCTCAACTTGTGGCGCAAGATCATGGACGTGAACCTGTTCGGGAACCTGGCATTGACCCAAAGGGTCATCCCCATCATGAAACAGGCCGGTCACGGCTCGGTGGTGTTCATCAACTCCATGATCGTGCGCAAGGTGCTGGCTGGCCAGGGTGGATACGCCGTGTCCAAGGGGGCTCTGCTCACAGCGGCCCAAGTACTGGCCAAAGAGCTCGGTCCGGCCGGCATCAGGGTCAATACCGTGGTGCCCGGGTTCATGTGGGGGCCTCCGGTGCAGCGATTCGTGGCCATGGAATCCGCTCGTCTCGGGATAACGCCAGAGGCCGTGGTGGAGGCGATTGTGGCCGAGATCCCATTGGGCCACATTCCCGAGGACGCCGACTGCGCCAACGCCGTTGTGTTCTTCGCCTCCGAGCTGTCCCGTGTCATCACCGGCCAGTCTCTCGACGTCAACGGCGGCGAGTACTTCCACTGAGACCGCACTCTCACCAGGGCCGTGGTCAGCCCCGGTTCTAATAGCCCGCCCCGGTTCTAATAGCCGCGAAATCGAGGCGGGCGCCGTTCGACGAATGCGGCGATTCCCTCGTTGGCATCGAAGCTGGACATGATCATCTCCTGGGCATTGGCCTCCTGGCGGAAAGCCCCTGTCCGATCGCTGTCCAGGGAATCGTTGAGGAGGCGTTTGGCCTGGCCGAGGGCCAGGGTGGGGCCTTGGGCCAGGCGGTCGGCCCACTGGGCGGCGGCATCCAGGAGCTGATCGGGGGGCACCACCTTGTTGACCAGCCCCAGCCCTAGGGCTTGTTCGGCCATCAGGTCGTCACCGAAGTAGACGAGCTCTTTGGCCCTGTGCAGCCCCACCAAACGGGGCAGCAGGTAGGCCCCCCCTCCGTCGGGGACGATGCCCCGGCGCACGAAGACCTCGATGAACTTGGCGCCCTGTGCTGCCACCACCAGATCGCAGGCCAAGGCCATGTGGGCGCCGATACCGGCTGCCGTTCCGTTGACGGCGGCGATTACCGGCTTGGAGCAATCGAGCAGGGCGGCGATGAGGCGTTGGGCGCCTTGTTCGATAAGGCGGGCCACGCTGCCCACCGGACGCTCCGGAGCACCATCGGGCAGGGCCGGATCCCGACCCGATCCCGACCGCAGGTCGGCCCCGGTGCAGAATCCCTTCCCCGTGGCCGTGAGCACCACCACCCGAGTACCAAGGTCGGCGTCGGCTCGGGCCAGTAGCGCAATGACCCGGTCACGCTGCTCGGGAGTGATGGCGTTGTGGGCCTCAGGTCGGTTGAGGGTGATCCAGGCCACTCCATTGTCCAGGCGGTGCTGGACCTGATCCTCTAGCAATTGGTCGGCCATGGCCGGACGCTAGCACCGGGAGCTGACGACCCATCAGGCTTGGGAGCTAAGGTCGGGCGGGCAAGAAAGAGGATTGGACTTGGCACTTCCGCATGAGTTTTTGGAATTGGCCCGACGGGTGAACAATTGGGGACGTTGGGGCGAGCGCGACGAGATCGGCACCCTCAATCTGATCGACGACCAAGCTCGTCGCCGGGGGGTGGCCTGCGTGCTTAGTGGCCGAGCCATCTCCTTGGCCCTGCCCTTGTCCGAGCGTGAGGGAGTCCAGTTCGGGGCCGTACCCGGACGGACCAACCCCATCAGGGCCATGGTGGCGCTCAACAGCCCTCTCAGCGCCGACCCTGACGGGGCCTGCGCCAGCGATGATGCCGTATTCATGGGCCTGCAGGCCGCCACCCACTGGGATGCTTTGGCTCACGTGTCGTGGGCCGGGCGGATCTACAACGGCCACGGTGCCTCATCGATCACTGGATCCGGGGCGTCAAGGTGTGGCATTGGCATGGTTAGGACCCTTGCTTCGCGGGGCGTCCTGCTCGATGTGGCCCGGGCTCGGGGGGTCGACCGGCTGGAAGGGGGCTACCCCATCAGCGCGGAAGACCTGGGCGCAGCCGAGGAGTTGGCTCGGACCGTTGTCGGTCCAGGGGATATCGTGCTGGTCCGCACTGGTCAGATGGAATTGATCGATCCCCGGGACCGTCTCCGCTACGCCGCTCCGGCCCCGGGACTATCGACCATGACCGTGCCGTGGTTCCACGATCGGGACGTGGCCGCCGTGGGGGTGGACACCCTGGTCGGGGAGGTGTACCCCTACGAGAATCCGGAGGTGACACTCCCCGTTCACATGCTGCACCTGGTGGAAATGGGCATGACTCAGGGCCAGAACTTCGTCCTCGATGAACTGGCGCTGGCCTGTGCCGAGGCGGGCCGCTACGCCTTTTTCCTCAGCGCCTCGCCCGAACCGTTCACCAACGGGCTGGGGGCACCGGTCAATCCTGTGGCGGTGATGTAAGTGCAACTCGGGTACTCCGAGGCAGAGTTGGCTCTCGGCGCCGAGCTACGAGACTGGCTGTCCCTCCAGTTGCCCGACCTTCCGCCCCGGCCCGACCCCAGGGACTGGGCGGCCCGACGCCGCTTCGACTGTGACTGGCAAAGGCGCCTCTTCGACGCCGGCTACGCCGGCATCGCCTGGCCCCGTGGCTATGGCGGGCGCGAAGCATCGCCCGGCGAGGAGTTGGTGTTCCTCGAAGAGATGGCCAGAGCGGGCGCCCCAGGCGTGGGTGTTGGATTTGTTGGCCAGGGTCACGCCGGCCCCACCATCATGGCCGAAGGGACACATGAGCAAAAGGCCGAATTCCTACCCCCCATCCTGGCTGGTGACAGCGTGTGGTGTCAGGGGTTCTCCGAGCCTGGCGCCGGTAGCGATCTGGCCTCCCTGTCGACCAGAGCAGTCAGGGACGGGGACGAGTACGTGATATCGGGGCAGAAGATCTGGAGTTCTTTTGCCCACGTTGCGGACTTCGGCGAGGTGCTCGTTCGTACCGATCCAGGGGCGGCCAAGCACCGGGGTATCTCGTGGCTGATCGTGCCCATGGGATCACCTGGGGTGGACATCCGACCCATCCGCACCATCCCCGACACGTCGGAGTTCTGCGAAGTGTTTTTCGACGAGGTGAGGGTGCCGGTCGCCAATCGGGTCGGTCCGGAGAACGACGGGTGGCGGGTGGCCATGGTGACGTTCGGGTTCGAGCGGGGCACGGCATTCGTGGGTGAGTTGGTCGAGGCCATGTCCCTGGCCGAGGAGCTCGTCGCCATGGCCCGGTTGCTGCCCAATCCCGAAACCGGTCGGGGGCGGGCCTGGGATGACGTCGAGATCCAACGCAGGGCCGGTCGCCTGCTGGCGGAACTGGACGCCCTGTGGGCCCTGACCAAGTGGAACGTGTCCGAGGTGACCAGGAAGCAGGCGTCGGGACCAGGGGGATCGGTGCTCAAGCTCCGCCTATGCGAGGCGGTCCAGGAGTTGTCGGAACTGGGCTTGGATGTGCTGGGCCGCCGTGGCCTCAGCCTGTCCGACGTCGATCTGGCAGGGGAGTCAAGGACTGGTCACATGGTTTTCGAGCGCCTCCGCCATCTGGGCTTCACCATCGGTGGGGGAACGTCGCAGATCCAGCGGAACATCATCGCGGAACGGATATTGGGCATGCCCAAGGAACCGGCATGGACTTCCAGCTGACGCCCGAGCAAGCTCAGGTGGTCGAGGCCACGGCCAGGGTTTGCCGCGGTCGCTTCGGCCTGGCTCGCCTGCGGGACCTGGAAGGTCATAACCTACCTCCCGAACTGTGGCGGGACCTGGTCGACGCCGGCTTTACCTCCCTCACCCGCAGCGTCGAGGCCGGTGGGTCGGGAGTCGGCCGGGCCGAGGCCGTGCTGGTCTTTGAGGAGTTGGGTAGATCGCTTGTGCCCGGTCCGCTGGTGTGGAGCCACCTATGGTCGGGTGGGGACCGGTCGGGTGGGGACTTGTCGGGTCGGGACCGGTCGGGTCAAGACGTACCGGGGCAGCAGTCCGTTGCCGGCGACGGTGGCCTCGAGTTCGATGGAGGCATGACCGGGGGGGTGGAGCGATGCCCCGGGCCGGTTGTGGTGGAGCATCTGGCCACCTTGGTCCGCCTGGTCGTCATCGATGGCGAGGGAGTTTGGGAGATCGACGCCGACTTGGCCAGGGACGGAGCCCGCCCCCTTGATCCCGTCGATCCGCTCACCCCGGTGTTCGTCATTGACCGATTGCCTCTTGGGACCCAAGTGGGCGGACCGGTCGAGGCCGATCGGTTCCGCATGGAGGGTGCTTTGCTGGTGGCGGCCCAACAGGTCGGTGTGGCCGACGAGCTATGCCGTCTGGCCACCGAGCACGCACGCAATCGGGTGCAGTTCAACCGCCCTATCGGATCGTTCCAGGCCGTCAAGCATCTCCTGGCCGAGATGCTGGTCCGGGTGGAGCTGGCCCGAAGGGCGGTGTACGCCGCTGCCCTTCACTTCGACGAAGCGGGCTTGGGTCACCCCGGCCGAGCTGTCGCAGGATGCAAGGTGATGGCGGGGGAGGCGGCGATCCAAAATGGGACGGACTGTATCCAGGTCCACGGGGGGATGGGCTTTACCTGGGAGGTCCCGGCCCACCTGTACTTGAAACGAGCCTGGGTTCTGGATCAGTCCTTCGGTTGCTCTGCGGCCCAAGCTCGAGCCCTGGGGGCCATGGTTGGGAGCGATCAGTAGCGGTAGGCCAAGACCTTCAGCAGCACCGATGGCAACGGCCCGAGCTGGGGGCCATGGTTGGGAGCGATCAGTAGCGGTAGTGGTCGGGCTTGTAAGGGCCCTCGACTGGTACTCCCAGGTAGCCGGCCTGATCGGGGGACAGCTGGGTCAACCTGACCCCGAGCTTGTCCAGATGGAGCCGGGCCACCTTCTCGTCCAGCGTCTTGGGCAGGGTATAGACCGCCTTTTCGTAGGCCGAATTGTTGGTGTGCAGCTCGATCTGGGCCATGACCTGGTTGGTGAAGCTGGCCGACATGACAAAGCTCGGGTGTCCGGTGGCGCACCCCAGGTTGAGGAGGCGGCCCTCGGCCAGGATCATGACCGAATGGCCGTCGGCGAAGACCCACTCGTCGTATTGGGGCTTGATGTTCACCCTGGTGATGCCGGGTGTGCGCTTCAGCCCGGCCATGTCGATCTCGTTGTCGAAGTGGCCGATGTTGCCCACTATGGCCTTGTCCTTCATCTCGGACATGTGTTCTGCGGTGATGATGTTGGCATTGCCCGTGGCCGTGATGAAGAGATCGGCGCTGCTAACCACGTCTTCGAGGGTGGTCACCTGGTAGCCCTCCATGGCCGCCTGAAGGGCGCAGATGGGATCGATCTCGGTGATGATGACGCGGGCTCCCTGGCCCCTTAGCGACTGGGCGCAGCCCTTGCCCACGTCGCCGTAGCCGCATACCACCGCCACCTTGCCTGCCAGCATGACATCGGATGCCCGCAGGATCCCGTCGGTGAGGGAATGGCGACAGCCGTAGAGGTTGTCGAACTTGGACTTGGTGACCGAGTCGTTCACGTTGATGGCTGGGAAGAGCAGAGTACCGGCCCGCATCATCTCGTAAAGACGATGGACCCCGGTAGTAGTCTCCTCCGAGACCCCTCGTATGCCGGCGGCCACGGCGCTCCAGCGACCAGAGTGGTCCCGGTGCTCCCTGGCCAACAGCTCCAAGATCACGCCCCACTCCTCGGGATCCGAGGCAGGGTCGAAGGTAGGTACCTGGCCCGCCCGTTCGAACTCTGCCCCCTTGTGCACTAACAAGGTGGCGTCCCCACCGTCATCGAGGATGAGATTGGGGCCTGCTCCGTCGGGCCAGGCCAAAGCCTGGTCGGTGCACCACCAGTATTCCTGGAGGCTTTCGCCCTTCCATGCGAACACAGGTATGCCCTGCGGGTCCTCGGGCGAACCGGTCGGACCTACGGCGACGGCGGCGGCGGCGTGGTCCTGGGTGGAGAAGATGTTGCACGACACCCAGCGCACATCGGCGCCCAGGTCTACCAATGTCTCTATGAGCACCGCGGTCTGGACCGTCATGTGCAGGGAACCCATGATGCGGGCCCCTGCCAGGGGTCGAAGGCCGGCGTACTCGGCCCGTAGGGCCATCAGACCTGGCATCTCTTGTTCGGCCAGGCGGATCTCCTTGCGACCGAACTCGGCCAGGGACACATCGGCGACCTTGTATCTCGGGCGCGTATTGATCCCTGGGGTCTCGGTGGCGGCCTCTTTTGCCGGATCGATACCCACACTCACGACTGTTCCTCCTCGCGCTGATCCGATCAGCGTCCATTGGGTGCGACCCAACTGTACTACCAGCCCATGCCGGCTCAGAGTCCGATCAGGTGACCGCGGCCGTTGGCCGCCATGACGTTGCCGAGCGCTGTCGCTTGTGGGGGACCGAATCCGACGTAGGGTCCGTCCTTGTCCGGTCGCCACCACATGGGGTCGGCGGTGCGCCAGGACTCAGAACGCAGTTGGCGCTTGAGGATCTTGTTGGTCTGGGTCAGGGGGATCTCCGGACATAGGCGAACGAGGCGGGGAGCCCACTTGGTGCCCAGGTCCGACTGCTGGTCCAAGAAGGCCTTGAATGCCCTGGGATCGAACCTTGCTCCCGGCTCGAGCTGGAGGCCGGCCATGACCTGGTCGCCGATCTCGGGATCGGGCACGGCGTAGACCGCTGCGAGCACTACCCCGGGGAACCGGCTCAGGATCCGCTCGACCGGAGCGGCGGCGAAGTTCTCGCCATCCACCCGCAGCCAGTCATAATCCCTTCCGGCGAAGTACAGCCACCCCTGTGCGTCCCGGTAGGCCAGGTCGCCGCTCCAGTAGATGCCGTCCCGGACCCGAGCTCGGGAGGCCTCCTGGTTGTCCCAGTAGCCCTCAAAGCCGACAGCGCCGCTTCGATCGACCAACTCGCCCACAGCCAGGTCGGCGTTGAGCAGGACACCATCGGGACTAAAAATGGCGGGCGGGCACTCCTTGGCGGTGTCCGAGTCCAACACCGCGGTGGCGGCCGAGGCCCGGCCCAGGGCCCCCGACGGCATGCCCGGGCTGCGAGCCACCGAGACGCCACCCTCGGTGGAGCCGTAGCTGTCCACCACCTCACAGCCGAAGCGACGGGCGAAGCGGTCGATGTCCAACTCGCCGCCTTCGTTGCCGAATACCCGGACGAGCGGGTTGTCGGCGTCATCGCGAGCTTCGGGCGTGGCCAGGATATAGGACAGTGGCCGCCCCACGTAGTTGAAGTAGGTGGCGCCGTAGCGCCTCACGTCGGGGAGAAAGGCCGAGGCCGAAAAGCGGCGGCGAAGCGCTCCTGCCGCCCCCGCGGCGAGGCAGGGCGCCCATCCTGCCATCAAGGCGTTGGAGTGGAACATGGGCATGGCCTGATAGCAGACGTCGGAGGATCCGAGGCTGAACATGGCCGCCACCGTCTGGGCGATGGCGGCCAGGCGACCTTGGGAGCAGATACAGGCCTTGGGGGCACCGGTGGTGCCCGAGGTGAACAGCAACAGGAAAAGACTCGACTCGGTGGTGCAGGGTTCCGCCAGCTCACATCGCGGGAATTGGTCCGCGGATCCGGCCGGATCGCCGGAATCGGCTACGAGGACCGTCGCCAGGCCCGCCTGGGCCGGACCGAGAGCCTCCACCAGGTGCAGGTGTCGGGCCGAGGTTACGATCATCTGACACTGCGTATGAGCCACGTCCCGGGCCAACTCGGCCCCCCGGCGGGTGGGATTGATCCCCACCACCACAGATCCGCTCAAGGCCGCCGCGCCGAGCCACATGGGGAACTCGGGCACGTTGTCCAACAGCACCCCCACGTGGGGGGGGCGGGCAGGATCCAGGTTGTCCATCAGGTAACCGGCCCGGTCGGAGGAGGCTTGGACCATGGCCTCGTGGCTGAAGCACTGGTCCTCGAAATACAACGCCGGGGACGGATCGTCCTGGCGAGCCCGGACCAGCTGGTCGATCGTAGTCATGGCATCAAACTACCGGACTGAACTGACGGAGCATCAGAAAGCCCGGCCGGATTGGGTCGGGCACGGTAACGTGGCGACAGGAACGAGAGCAAAGGTGGACCGGATGAAGGTGGTTGTGGACTACAACGTCTGTGAAAGCAACGCCATCTGCATGGGCATCGCCCCAGAGGTGTTCGAAGTACGGGACGACGACAACCTCTACGTCCTGAACGAGACCCCCGGTCCCGAACTGCTCGGCCGGGTTGAGGAGGCAGTCAGGCGCTGCCCGAAGCAGGCGATCTCCTTGGTGGATGAATGAGCCCGTATCACTTCAGTGGGCGGATGCTCGTCAGCCGATGTACTCGATCTTGCAACGCGATCCCGGTGCCTGCGAGAGACGCCTGTCGGCAGTGACCAATGTCGCGTCGATCGTCTCGGCGAGGGCCACGTAAGCCGCGTCGTATGGTGTGACGTTTTGATGTAGCTCCCAAATCCGCTCCAACAAGTGGCGATGGCTCACCCGTTGCAATTCGAGGTCGGCCAGGTCCCCGAGTGCCATAGCCGCCCGACGATCATCCAACGCTCCCGCAAAGAGAGCCTTCCGGATTACTGAGACGACTTCAAGGTCGAGAAGCTCCGGCGCGACGAGTCGCTCTCCGTAAAGCCGGGCGCGTACACGGTCGCCATCCACGTCATCGTCTGCGAGGGCAGGCGCGATCACAGAGGCGTCAACGACTATCAACCGGCGTCCCGATCCTCACGAATCGCCTCTGAGGCAAAACGAAAGGACACGCGACCGCCGCTCCGCTCGCCCGCCCGAGCCAGCAAGTCATCGAGGTTCGGGCGACGGACTTCATCGACCAAACGCCCTAGCAGGTACTCTTGAAGCGACTTTCCCGCATTCGCGGCACGGCGCCGAAGTTCGGCATGAACATCCTCCGGGACACCTTTGATCTGAACGCTTGGCATGCCTGAGATTATAGCGCCCCTCTGGCGCTAATAAATGTGATTTGGCGCTACTAGGTGGACGCCTCCCTCAAGGGGTTGCAACGGCCATCGACATCGTCGCCCGGTCGGGAACGTTTGTTGTAGGGCTAGAACAGATTCTAGTATTGGGGTCATGTCCAAGCCGGTGATCATCGAGGCGGTGCGTACTCCCATAGGAAAGCGCAATGGGGCTCTGGCCGGCATGCACCCGGCCGAGGTTTTGGCCGCCGTACAGGTAGAGGCGGTCAAACGGGCCGGGATCGATCCGGCCAGCGTGGACCAGATCGTCGGTGGCTGCGTCACTCAGGCCGGAGAACAGGCGTCCAACGTCACTCGCAACGCCTGGCTGTCGGCCGGCCTGCCCTACGAAGTGGCAGCCACCACCATCGACTGCCAGTGCGGTTCCTCCCAACAGGCCAATCATTTCGTGGCCAATCTCATATGCGCCGACGCCATAGACATCGGGTTGGCATGTGGAGTCGAGGTCATGAGCAGGGTGGGTCTGGGAGCCAACGTCTTCAACGGACCGGGCTCGTCGCGCCCCGACCACTTTCCTTGGGACATGCCCGATCAGTTCGGAGCAGCCGAGCGCATCGCGGCCAAGCGCGGCATCACCCGCTCCGACGTCGATGGTTTGGCTCTGGCCTCCCAGCAGCACGCCGCTCGTGCCGTGAACGAGGGACGCTTCGATCGGGAGGTCATGGCCATCGAGGCCCCGATCCTGGGATCGAGCGGGCCAACCGGAGAGACTCAGGTGGTGCGGGCCGACCAGGGACCGCGGGAAAGCACCGCGGAAGGCCTGGCCAAGCTCAAGCCGGTGCTGGCCGACGGAATGCACACGGCAGGAAACAGCTCCCAGATATCCGACGGGGCGGCGGCCGTGCTGTGGATGTCCGAGGATCGGGCCAAGTCGTTGGGCCTGCGGCCCCGGGCACGAATTGTGGCCCAGGTTCTGGTTGGTTCGGACCCCTACTACCACCTCGATGGTCCGGCCGAGGCCACGGCCAAGGTACTGGCGAGGGCGGGAATGACGATGGGTGACATTGATCTATTCGAAGTGAACGAGGCCTTCGCCTCGGTCGTCCTGTCGTGGGCCGCAGTGCACAGCGCAGATATGACCAAGGTCAACGTCAACGGGGGAGCCATAGCCCTGGGTCACCCGGTGGGGGCCACAGGCTCTCGACTGGTGACCACGGCGCTGCACGAGCTGGAACGCTCCGATTCCAATCTGGCACTCATTTCCATGTGCTGTGGCGGCGCCCTGGCCACCGGCACCATCATCGAACGGGTCTAGATCCACGGGAGTGGTTCCGTCCCGAGCGGCGCCGCTCTAATCGAGCGCCTCTGGTTACTAGGGCGTCCCGCCCCGGCCCGGTTGTGGGTCCGACCCCGGGCCCGACCGCGCCTGCGGTTTGGCGGCCACTACTGTTGGGTACCGGTTCCAAGACCGCCCCGTGCCTCGAAAGCTGGTAGCCGTGGCCCAGACCTCGCCCCCCGAAGAGCGGGCCAACAACCTGTTGTTCTTGGACTACCTGTCGGTGCGCTCGCTGACGGAACGCCTGGCCGCGCCCCTTTCGGCCGAGGACCAGACAGTTCAGTCCATGCCCGACGCCAGCCCGACAAAGTGGCACCGGGCCCACACGTCATGGTTCTTCGAGACCTTCGTTCTGGAGCCCAACGATGATTCCTACCGATGCTTCAATCCCGACTTCCGCTTCTTGTTCAACTCGTACTACGAGGCGGTGGGACCCCGCCCGCCACGACCGGAAAGAGGGCTACTGTCCCGTCCCGGAGCGGCTGAGATCTCCCGGTACCGGGGCCATGTGGACGAGGCCATGCTCGAGGTGCTGCAGCGAACTGGGGCGCTCGACCCGGTAGTCGAGCTGGGCTTGCACCACGAGCAGCAGCACCAGGAACTGCTGGTCATGGACATCAAGCATGCCTTGTCGCTCAACCCCCTGGCCCCGCGCTACCACGACGGGCCGGGACCCCAGCCAGGGTTGGTCGGCCGAAGGCCGGCGACGCGAGAGGGAGCGAGGTTGCCGTCGTGGTGGGAACACGAAGGTGGAAAAGTCGACATCGGCCATGAGGGAAACGGATTCGGTTTCGACAACGAGTTCCCCCGCCACCCCGTCCACCTGGCTCCGTTCGGGTTGGCCCGCTACCCGGTATCCAATGCCGACTGGCTGGCCTTCATGGACGACGGCGGGTACCACCGACCCGAGCTGTGGCTGTCCGACGGTTGGTCAACGGTTCAGTCGGAGGGGTGGGAAGCGCCTTTGTACTGGAATCACGAAAAGGACAACTGGACGGTATTCACCCTCGACGGGCGCCTGGCGGTAGATCCGGCCGAGCCGGTATGTCACGTCAGCTATTTCGAAGCTGATGCCTTCGCCCATTGGAGCGGCTTTCGGCTCCCGACCGAGGCCGAATGGGAAACTGTGGCCGCCGCCGGTTGGCCTCAGGCCGAACAATCGAATCTGCTGGACCCGCAATGCCTGCACCCCAGGTCCGCCGTTCCCGGCCATCTTGGCCATGACCCGGAGTCCTCGGAGGCAGGGCCGGTGGATCTGTACGGCCACGTGTGGGAGTGGACGGCCAGCGCCTACCTGCCCTATCCCCGGTTCCGGGCCAACCCGGGTGCGCTGGGCGAGTACAACGGCAAGTTCATGAGCGGCCAGCATGTGCTCAGGGGAGGATCGTGCGCCACCCCGCCGGGCCATATCCGTCCCACTTATCGCAACTTCTTCCCACCGGGGTCTCGCTGGGCCTTTTCCGGAGTCCGCCTGGCCGTAGATCTGTGACTGGGCCTGAGGTGCCGACGACGGCGTCGGAACGTGCGGACAATGGAAGCGACGTCGGGATCGAAGTGCATCTGGGTCCAGCGGACCGGCGCTCGATGCTGGAGGCAGATGTGAGAGCGGGCCTCGGAGGGCCGGTCAAGGCCCTTCCTCCCATGTGGTTCTACGACCAACGGGGCAGCGAGCTGTTCGAGGAGATCACCGAGCTTCCCGAGTACTACCTCTGCCGGAGCGAATCGGAGATCCTCGGCCGGCGAGCCGATGACGTGGCGGTGATCTCCGGGGCCGAAGCGCTGGTGGAACTGGGATCGGGAGCCTCCGTCAAGACCCAGATGCTGCTCGACGCCCTACAGCGCCAGGGCAGCCTGGAACGCTTTGTCGGCTTCGACGTGAGCGAGGCCATGTTGCGCGATGCTTCGGCTCGCTTGCGCCGGCGCTATCCGGCTCTCGAAGTACTTGGCATAGTCGGTGACTTCCATCGCCATCTGGCCTCGGTACCCAAGGATCGGCGTAACTTGTTTGCCATCTTGGGTTCCACTCTCGGCAACCTGGCTCCTGAGCCGCGCCAGGTCATGCTCAGCGATCTGGTCGGTCACATGGCCGAGCAGGACTGCCTGCTGCTCGGGCTCGATCTGATCAAGGCTCCTGGGCGTCTGGTGGCGGCCTATGACGATTCGAGAGGCGTCACGGCTCAGTTCAACCGCAATGTCCTGATGGTCCTCAATAACGAGCTGGGCGCCGACTTTGAACCCGAAGCCTTCGACCACGTGGCGGTGTGGAACGAGCAGCACCGATGGATGGAGATGAGGCTGCGATCGCGTCACCCCCAGGTAGCGGACATCCCGGCCTTGGACCTGAAGGTTTTCTTGGAGCAGGGCGAGGAGATCCTGACTGAGATCTCGTGCAAGTTCGATCCTGGGCATATCGCCGCCGAGTTCGCCCGGAGTGGCCTCGGACTGGTGGGGCAGTGGATGGATGACGGCCGTGATTTCCTGGTCGTGCTGGCCCGGCCGATCAACTAGGCAGTGATCATGACCAAGAACGGCGGATGGGCGCTCTCCTCCGACAGCCCGTTGTTGGCCGGCTGGGCCGACGGAGCCAGGGCACGATTCTCAGTCGGTCCGCTACCGTCCACCCCGTGCGAGGAGGTGGCCGGCTTGCTGGCGGGCGTGGCCGAGGCGGATATCACGCCGCCGCCGGGAATGCCCAAGGCCGGGTACTCGGCCAATGCTTCCACCGCAGTGGGGTTCCGCACCCGCTTGCGCGCCCGCGTCATCCACCTGCGGTCGGGGAAGACCTCTTTGGCCCTGGTGCAAACCGATCTGTTGGGCGGATCGTCGGTTGTGCAGCACCTGGTGGCTCGGGCCGTGGCCGAGCACACCGATGTGGGCCTGGCCGGGCTGTTCATCGGAGCCACCCACACCCACGCCGGGCCCGGCCAGTTCCTGGGGACGGACTTCTACAACCGATTTGCTTCCAACCGATCCGGCTTCGATCCGGCCTTCACACAGTTTC
>JBOGIG010000043.1:0-7059 GCA_050742455.1 Acidimicrobiales bacterium | reverse complement strand
CGCATCCAGGCCCCGTAGTAGCGGACGTCCTCGGCGAGGCCCTGTGCGCCCTTCCAGGTCTCGACGTCCAGTCGGCCATTGTCGCGGGGATGCGCCGGTGGCTGGTCGGCGAAGCGGCCGGGGAGCTCGATGAGGGCTTTGGTGATGAGCACGGCGACCGGGTTGAGGTCGCTTCCATGAGCGACAAGCCCGAGGCGCTGAGCCTCTAGGGGGATCGATCCGCCCCCGCAGAACGGGTCGAGCACCGCCGGTGGGTGATCACCACAAGATCGGCGAATCTCCTCACGTGCTTCGGCGAGGACTACCTCGTCTTGGGTTGCCTCCCAGGGAACGAGCCGCTCGATGAGCCGAAAGAGGCGCTGGCGTTCCTCGTCTTGGGCCTCTTCGGTCGGGAAGCGGTCGGGGTGCGAAGAGGGGTCATCGACGAGTTGGGCGAACAGGACGGCTCGGCAAGCTGCGAGTGGCCGGCGGGCCCACCACAGGTGGAGGGTGGAGGGGTGCCCGTGGCGGATCGACTTCTCCCGGGCGGCCTCCCGATTAATTGCTTCGAGCGGGAGCGCCACCTCGATGAGCTTGCGCTTCGCCCTAGGCTCAACCGGCATATCGGCACCGCCTCCGGCGTCGTGTCGTCACGCTGGTGTCCCCGCGGCATGCCAGAGCTTGTCCCAATCGAACGTGGTGGATCGCTCGGCGAAGTGCAACTGGCGGGACTTGCCGGCAAACGGGTCGCGCAGATAGCGGACCTCGTTCGTCCCGTCGAAGCGGACCTCGACCAGGGCGAGTATGTATCGATCCGCGGCGTTCAGTCCGGTGAGGATCTCGTTGCGGGTGACGGTTACCGTCGTAGCGCCTTCGATTCGCCCTTTCACCTCGATGAAGAGCAGGTGGCCTTCGCCGTCGATGGATCGGATGTCGAAGCCCGGGTTGTTGTGCGCCATCGCCTCGGCGTGACGTCCGAGCCGGGCCTCTTCGTCGAGAACGGCCCGCATGGCTCGCTCTTCGACCACCTTGGTCTCCCGGGCAAATTGGCTGGTCTCCTGGGTAAATTGGCTCGTGGTGGCGACCTCTAAGTGACCGAGAGCGGCGAGCATCCCGGCGGGCACGACGAGCGCAGCACCGACGAGGACCGGAGGCAGGGCCCGGAGCTGGCGTTCTTCCTCGAGCTCGGCCAAACGTCGCTCCCGGCGGCCGAAGAGTTCCTCGGCACGGGCCTGGGCACGCTTGGGGTTCATTTTCGGTTGGCGACCGGCGGCGGCCTGCTCGGCCAGGACGGCGGCTCGCTGGTCCCAATAGTTGATCTCGCGGGTCAGGCGGGCCTGCACCGCCGAGATGGTGCGCGCGACGCGCTCTTCGGTGCGGGCGGTTACTTCGCTGAGATGGTCGGGGACGACGTGCTCGATGCCGTAGTCGATGGCCCGGGGTTCGAGGTCTGGCGCGGCGAGCCAATCCTCGGCGAGCACTGGTTTGCAGGCCAGCATCTCATCAGGAGTTGCGGGGCGGTAGTCGAGGTAGGGCGCGTAACCTCCGGGGGTGCTTTGTCCATGGCGGTCGACGCTCACGAACTCGAAGCGCCGGGAGACGACGTGCTCGGTTCCGGCCGCGCCTGGGCGGGCGTCGGTGATTGTGTGCTCCAGGTAGCACAGCACCCGTGGCTCCTCGGACGGGTCGGCGTCGTCGACGAGGACGGCGCCGTCTCCGAGGAGGGAGCCGTGGCGTTCGATGACCGAGGCCACCACGGCGTCGAGGAGTGGATGTCCGGGCGCCACCAATTCCGCTGGAGGGTGTCCAGGTAGGTGGACGAGGGTCTTGTCGAAGCAGATCCGCTCGTAGCGGCGCAGCGCCGGTTTGCCCGACCGGACCGTGCGGGCCCGCACGTCCGCGGGCACGTGGGTCACCTCGTAGCGTTCGGGCTCCCGTTCGACGAGTCGTCCGCCGAGCAGGGCAAGGCCCTGCTCGAAGAAGGCGTGGATGTAGTGGGGCTGAAGCCGCCGTGCCGCGGCTTCCTCCATAAGCATGCGCAATCCGATGACGTCGGTGTCGGAGAGCACTTCGGAGGCGAGAGCCTCGGCTGCGATCAGCTCCCCGATGCCATCGCCCACATGGGCGTCGATCACTTTCACCAGCCGCGCTCTGACATCGGGACGCTCGCCGTAGCGGATGGCTTCGATGAGCAGGTCGCGTAGGGTGCGGCCCGACATGGCCCGGCCGAGCACGTCGAAAACCTGGCCGCCGAGGGCTTGGCGCTGCTGGTCGAGCTTGTGTAGCAACAGTTGGTACACCTGGCCCTCGCGAGTGTCGGCGGCCACCAGGTTCCACATGTGACAGACATGCTCCTGGCCGATGCGGTGCACCCGGCCAAAGCGCTGCTCGATGCGGTTCGGGTTCCACGGCAGGTCGTAATTCACGACCAGATGGGCCCGTTGCAGGTTGATGCCCTCACCGGCGGCGTCAGTGGCGACCAGGATCACACAGTCCGGATCCTGGGTGAAGGCGTCCTGAGCAAATCGGCGTTGGTCGCGGCGCATCCCGCCGTGGATGGCCACCACTGCCTCGGGGCGTCCGAGGAAGCTTTGGAGGCGCCGGACCAGGTAGTTGAGCGTGGAGCGGTGCTCGGTGAAGATCAGCAGCTTTCGCCGGGCGCCGGATTCCTCGAACATCTCGGGTCCTTCGGCCAGCAGGCCGGCCAGTTCCGTCCACTTGCGGTCGGCGCCCGAGGCGAGCACGTCCTTGGCCATGCGCTCCAGGCGAGACACCGTGGCTACCTCGGCTTCGAGCTCAAAGATGGTCGCAGCCGCCGACGCCTCATCGACGAGGCGCTCTTCGACCTCCTCGAGCTCAGCGGCATCGAAGTCGTCCGTGGCGAGGTCCTCGTCGATAAGAGAAGCGTCGAGGTCGAGATGAGCCATCATCGCGTCGGCCTCAGTCTCTTGGCCCGCTCCCGTCAGTGAGGCCTGGAGATCGCCGAGGCGTTCCTCGAGGCGCTTGCGGCGCCGGGCCAGGGACTCGGAGATGGCCTCGGGGGAGGAGGCGAGGCGGCGCTGAAGGACGGTCAAGGCGAAGCCGACGACGTTGCGCCGGCCCGAGGTGAGCCGCTCGGCCCGGTTCATCTCCTCGATCACGTACTCGGTCACCGAGTCGTAAAGGGTACGCTCGCCTGCAGAGAGCTGGAAGGCAACGGTGTAGGCCCGCCGCTCGGGGAACAGCGGCCTGCCGTCGAAGCGCAGGAGCTTCTCTTTGACCATCCGGCGCATCAGGTCCGAGGTGTCGATCTCACCCGAGGCCGAGCGCCGTCTGCCCTCGAAGCGGTCCTGGTCCAATAGGGCCAGGAAGAGCTGGAAGTCCTCGTCCTTGCCGGCGTGGGGGGTGGCCGTGAGAAGCAACAGGTGCCGGGTGGTACCCGAAAGCAGCCGCCCGAGGCGATACCGGTGGGTCTGGCGTACCTCGTCGCCCTCGTAGTGGGCCGACATCCGGTGCGCCTCGTCGACCACGACGAGGTCCCACTCGGTTGCGGCCAGGCGGGCTTGGAGGTCGTCGTTCCGGGCCAGGTGATCAAGGCGGGCGATGACGAGGTTGTTGTCGGCGAGCGGGTTGCCGGTGCGGCTCGCCTCGATGGCATCGCGAGTCAATATGTCGAAGTCGAGGGAGAACTTCTCGGCCAGCTCGTCTTGCCACTGGGCGACCAGGCCCCCCGGGGCCACCACCAGACAGCGGGCCACGTCGGAGCGAAGGAGTAGCTCCTTGATATAGAGCCCGGCCATGATCGTCTTGCCCGCCCCGGGGTCGTCGGCCAGCACGAAGCGCAGTGGTTGGCGTGGAAGCAGCTCGCCGTAGACCGCGCGGATCTGATGGGGTAACGGCTCGATCAAGGAGAGGTGAACGGCGAGCAGAGGGTCGAACAGATGAGCCAGGCGGATGCGTCGCGCCTCGGACACCAGGGCGAACAGCTCGCCATCGGCTTGGAAACCCCAACGGGCGGTGGCGCCCTCAAGCGAAAGCGTCTGCTCGTCGGAGCGGTACAGCAGGCGCTCGCCGACCCGGCCGTCCTGATCGCGGTAGGTAAGGGTAACCGCCCCCTCACCGTGCCAGGTCAGTGCCACCACCGTCACGTCCTTGACTGGCAAGACGCCGGCCACCACTACGCCAGCGTCGAGGTCCTCCAAGCGCGCGCTCACACCTTTTCAACCTGGCGTTCGGGCTGGCTGGCAGGCGATACCGGCATCAGGTCCATCGTGGCAGGTCGCTGCGACAACAAAGCACTCGAAGCTTTGACGGGCGTGGCAGGGCGCGGCACAGTCCCAACGTACATCGCCCGGTTCGGCCGCCCGTGAGAGGGCTGTGCCACTTGGATTGTGGGCCGGGTTTGGCCGTGGATGTTGGCCTGGAGCGGGAACTTGCCGGCCTTGGTCGCCCCGTCCGGTTCAGTGGACCATGGCCCCTGAAGTTCGAACACGCCGCCGGGTCAAATAGGCGGGGGAAGGCCCCAAGAACGTCCTCACGGGACAATCGAGGCCAGGCGCTCACGGCGCAGGCGAACGGGGCGACCTTCCCCTCCAGGCACCTTCTGCCATCGCTAGCTGAGCCGTCAAGGAGCGAGCACACGTCGCCAAAGGAAAGGTCTTGAAAAAAGATCCTCCATGGGGAACCGGTCGCGCCAGACCACGCCGATCACTTCGCTCGGATCGTCAACGGACAGCGTCGGCACGGCATCGGCTACCACGGTCCAGCTGTCCTGTGCGCTGCTACTGCGCGGTGATGACTGGCGCTGGCCCAGCCTGCCTGGCATTTGTCACTTCGGCAGCCCTCAGAGCCGCCTGCCTGGCATTTGTCACTTCGGCAGCCCTCAGAGCCGCCTGCCTGGCATTTGTCACTTCGGCAGCCCGCAGAGCCGCCTGCCTGGCATTTGTCACTTCGGCAGCCCGCTGAGCCATTGTCAGTTCACCACCCATGGTTACAGCCATGCTGTCCACAGCCGAGTCCTGCAACCCGTTCAGTCCCATCAATTGTGCTCTCATGGGTTGCGTGGCACCGCTGCCGACATTCACCAACCACACGATGCCCATTGTGGCCAGTACCGTGACCATCCCTATGGTGACAATCACAGCGACTTTGGCCCTAAGCAGAGTACGAAAGCTTGCCATCCCGTCCTCCTCCGGATGCTGATCTCGCTCTCCGTTCATGGCAGGAATGGGCGAGTTCAACCGGTTATCGCGGCGGTTTCAGTATAGACAGCGTGGGCGGTTGACCAGGGGAGGCTGCGGCGGGCATGGTGTTGATGCGATCCCTCGATAGCTCGCAGATCGGCAGGACCGAAGACAGCCAGGTTGGTTCCCTTGCCCATGTAGCGGCGGATCAGGCCGTTGGCGGCCAGGTTTTGCCATGGACGGTTGCCCGGAGCGGGACCTTGCCCGCCATGGGTGCCCTGTCCGGTTCAGGGCCTGGCCAGGGGGCCGTAGGAGTGCCTGGTCAGGAGATGGGGACCATCGTCTCGTATGACTACCGCCTCCCGGCCCAGGTAGCCGCCCACCCCTTCCTCGTGGACGTAGGCCCCGAGGGTTATGACCATCCCGGCTTCCAGGATCGAGGATGCTCCGGCGTCGGGCGGGATCCCCTGTCCTACCACCGGCGTCTCCACGCCGAGCCCCAGACCGGTGAGGACCGGCATAGCTGGAAGGGGTTCGCCTGATTGACGGTAGGCATCGAGCACGTCGCCGGCGGCCCGCCCCGGTTGGCAGGCAGACAAGGCGGCATTGAAGGCCTCGGTCCACCGGTGGTGCAAGGACCGCTGGGGGTCGGACAGCTCGCCGCCGTCTGCCCCTTCGCAGGGCCAGGTCCGGGCCAGGGTGCCTTCGTAGCCCTGGTAGTAGACCCCGACGTCACAGCTCACCAGGTCGGTGGCATTGACGACACGGTTGGCGCTCATCCTTCTGGGCCCCGGAGCCGGGTCGGCGCCGTGGCGTGGCGTCACGCAGAATCCAGCCTGAACCGACGGAATGGTCAGTCCGTAGTCACCCAGACCCTGGGCGAAGTGACCATAAAGTGCCTGCTCGGTTACCCCCGGGCGCAGGTGGGCCAGGGCGTGGGCCAGCGCCCCTTCGGCCGCGGCCAGGGCAACCCCGAGGCAGACCAGCTCGTCGGGCGTCTTGATTCTCCTGGCTCGAGCCAGGGCCGGTCCGGCATCGACTACCTCGGCCGAGGGCAGGGCCCTCGCCAGCAGCGTGGCCATGGTTGGTGTCATGCCGTCGATCCCGATCCGCCCGGCCCTCCCCAGACCGGGGATGGCCCGCAGGGCGGTAGTGAAGCCGGCAGGGTTCCACGGGGCGCCGAATAAGTTGGGGCGGGGAATGTCCTCGGGCACTCCATCGTCCGACGTTGTCATCAGGTGGATTCCGCCCGTATCGGCCATCACCACGCACGAGGGCACGAACGGTCGTGTCCCGGCCAACCACAGGCGCCGGGCTCCTGATGCGTAGCGGGCGTTGGCCTCGTCGCCGAGCAACACGGCATCGAGCCCGTCGACTTTCATCTCGTGCAGGCATCGCGCCCGGCGGTCCGAACGCAACCTGTCGAGGTCGATTGATCCTGCCTCCGGATCGGGGCTCGGCCTCGTGGTCGAGGTCATGGAAACGGGGTGTTGGGGTAGTTGCTCAGGGGCAGGTAGCCGTCCTCGGTCACGGCCACTATCTCCTCAAACCGGTACCCGGCGTGGCCTTCTTGCCAGATGACGGGCTCCAGGACCATGACCATGCCCGTGGCCAGGGTGATGTTGGCATCGAAATCAGGCCCCAGGTTGGAGCCGATGAGGGGCATCTCGGCACTGGCGATGCCGATGCCGTGAATCAGGTAGAACTGCTCCAGCCACGGAACCCGGCCCTCATTGGCCTCGATGGCCGCCGCGGTGAGCTCCGATGCGGTGGCCCCGGCGTGGGTGACGGCCAGGGTGGCTGCCACCACCTGCTTCCAGCGCTCGTACTGGCGCAGTTGCTCCCGGTTGGGACGGGGCCGGTCTCCCACCAGCCAGGTGGTGCCGAAGTCCGAGGCATATCCGCAATAGTCCACGCC
>JBOGIG010000042.1:0-17754 GCA_050742455.1 Acidimicrobiales bacterium | reverse complement strand
CCCACGTCGAGCAGAAGAACTGGACCCACGTCCGAGAGCTCGTCGGCTACCTGCGCTTCGACACCGACGCCGAACTCGACTTGCTGAACCGGATCTGGGCCCTCGACCACCGCTACACGAACTACCTCCTGACCCAACAAAAGCTCACCGACAAGCAGCGCATCGGCGCCAGGGTCGTCAAGAGGCACGACCGGGCAGCGACCCCATTCGCTCGGGCCATGGCCCGCACCGGGCTCTCCGAGGGCACCAGGGACCACATGGCCGAGTCCATGGCCACGATCCGCCCCGGGGACCTCTTCCGGCAGATCTATGAACTCACCAGGCAGCTCGAAAGACTGGCCATCTCCAAAGCCCCGGCCCCGGTCAAACCTCGGGTGAACCGGGCCTTCAACGCCTGATCGTTCCCGGAGGTTTTACGTGAGGCAACGAATCACCGTTCCCGGAGGTTTTGACATGAGGCAACGGGCCATGGCGAGAGCCGGTAGACCCGGTGCCTGGTTGTGACACGATGTTTGCCGTGCTGGTCGTGGGACTCACCGGGGCGATCGGATCGGGCAAGTCCACTGTGGCCCGCCTGCTAGCCGACCGCGGGGCCGTTGTGATCGACGCCGATGCCATCGCCCGTGAGGTAGTCGAGCCCGACGGACCGGCCTACGCCGGAGTGGTCGAACATTTCGGCCCCGGCGTTGTGCTCGAGGATGGATCCCTGGACCGCCCGGCGCTGGCAGCCCTGGTCTTCTCCGATGGCGAGGCCCTCTCCAACCTCAACCGTCTCACCCATCCCCATGTGGGCCAGGTCATGTCCGAGCGACTGGCGGCCCATGCGCAAACCCCCGATGTAGTGGTCCTCGACATCCCGCTCCTGGCCGAGGGGGGCGGCAGGGACCGTTACGGTCTGGCCGCGGTAATCGTGGTCGATGCCGAACCGGACGTGGCCCTCCGCCGCCTGATCGAGCAACGGCGAATGGATCCCGCTGACGCCAAGGCCCGTATGGCCAACCAGGCTTCCCGACAGGACCGGCTGGCCCAGGCCGATGTCGTCATCGATAATTCCGGGACCCTGGAGGACCTGAGTACGCAGACCGAGAGAGCTTGGAAGTACCTAACGAGCCTGGCTAGCGGTGACGTTCCGCCTGGCTAGCGGTGACGTTCCGCCTAGCTAGCGGTGACGTTCCGCCTGGCTAGCCAAAGCTGAGAGCGTTCCCATCGCCGTAGCCGTCCAGGTATACGAAAGCGAGCGGCGAAGGGCCCCCTGGCCCAGACGGTGACGGAGCGCGGCGTTAGACAAGACGGCGTCGAGCCCTTCCTCCAGCTCGGCCTCATGCCGCGCCAGGATTCCACTGACCTGGTCGTCGATGGCATCGCGATGCCCGGCGATGTTGGTCGCCACCGACGGTGTGGCACACGCCCCGGCTTCGGTGATGGTCATCCCCCACCCCTCGCGCACCGAAGCCGACGCCACCACCCACGCCTGCCGGTACAGGTCGACCAGGTCATCATCACCCACGCGGCCGGCCAGTTTGAGCCATCCGCCGGCGCCGTGATGGGCCAGGCGGGCCTCCAGAACCGAGCGTTCGTAACCCTCGCCCACTATGACCGCCTCGAGGTCGGGATGGCTCGTCTTCAGGCGGGCCAGCACATCGATGAGAACGTCAAAGCGCTTGACCGGCACCAAGCGGCCTACGGCCAGGACCAGGGGCTTGGACGAACGGTGCCCACCGGGCGAGAAACGCTCCTCGATCCCCGGCGGCACAACATCGATGTTGGCCCCGGGCAGACCCAGCATGTCCACGATCTCGGTTCTGGACGACTCGGACAGGGTCACTATGCGGCTGTTGCGATAGAAGGGCGGGGCCAGGGTGTTCTCCACCAATTCACCCAATCGGGCCAGGCGGGGAGGAAGGGCCATCCTCCACATCTCGGCGTGGACGTGATGGAGGAAGACGACCCGGAGACAGCGGGCCCACACCGGGGAGAAGAAGGGCATCCCGTTCCAGATCTCGACCAGGCCGTCCCGCCGGCCCGTTCGTCCCACCAGCCCGCTCGCCGCGGTCCGGGGGAAAACCCCATAGCGACCGGCCTTCCGGATCACCCGGTACCCGTCACGCATGACCTCGGCCGCGTGGCCCTCGGCCCTGGAGCTGCGCATGGTGACGTCGATACCCGCTTCGGCCCAGATACGGGCAATGGTGGCTGCATGGATCTCCGACCCTCCCGCCTCGGGGTCGTCCAGATCGCGCCACGCCAGCATGTGAATCCGGGCCAACCCTGCATCGGCCGCCATGTCCCCGAGCTTGGTCGAGGCCGACCAGCCCTCGTCGTCGCGACGGGCGGACAGGTCGTTCGTCGGGACGGAGTCGGTCGGGACGGAGTCGGTCGGTACGGAGTCTGTCGAGGTTGGTTCCATGGGAGCGTTGGGTCCCAACAACCATGGCAAACGGGGTCAGGACAGCAAAAGGCTACCTGATGATCCCCTCTTTGGGTCGGGACCCAAGGCCCACGGGCGCTGGCCTCCCAGTCGGGGCTACCGATTCGGGGGCCGGGCCCGAGCTGGGGCCAGGGGAAGGCCTCAGCCGGCTCTTCAAGCTGAGAACCGGCTTTTCCAAAAGGAAATAGCTGATCGCCGAAGAGGCAATGGACAGGACTAGGACGCTAAGGACCAGGCGGCCAAGGGATACGTCGAACAGCTTGAGGTGCTCCCACTTGAACACCTCGGTCACCCATTCCTGATGCCACAGATACACCCCGTAGGAGATGACGCCCACCGAAGCCATGGGCCAGGAGCGCAGAAAGCGCCGCACCAGGCTGCGATCCTGGGGGCCAAAGACGGCCGGAAGCAACAAGAAGAAAGCGAACGCGCCGTACAGGGACTGGCGCTCGTAGGACAGGGACATGCCGGTGTGGTACAGCGGGGAACTGGGGATCCCGATGTGGGCTACACCCCAGTAAGCCACCCCGGCCGCGGCCCAGCTGACCCAGGGCATTGCGGGGTGAGAGAGCCAAGCGGCCTGCCTTCCGGTGGTCTGACTCCAGGCGCTCAGTGCGGCCAGGGCCATGCCCAGGGCGAATAGGTCCAGGTAGCCCGGCAGCCAGGAGTACATGTAGTCGGCAGTGTGGATGCCCGAGTGGGCCACATAAGCCCGATAGGCCAGGCTGATGAGCACCAGCGCCACCAAACCGACCATTTCGATCGCCAGGCGACGATTGGGCTCGACCGCCAGGCGACGATTGGGCCCGACCGCCGGGCGAACACTTGGCCCGATCACCGAGCGACGATTGCCCGGTCGAGCTGATCGCCAATTCATCGCCACCACTGCCGCATAAAGGGGCAGGAACAGGTAGAACGACATCTCGGTGCAAAGCGACCACGCTTGGGTGACCCCGTTCAGGACCCAGTCGGCCCGATAGATCTGGGCAAACCCGTAGTGACCGAGGGCAGAACGCCAGTTGGCAAGCTTCACCACGTGGAGCCAGTAAGCCGACACAGTCAGTACCAGCCAGTAGGCGGGCACTATGCGCAGGAGTCGACGCAGCCAGAACCTGATCGGGGCCGGATCTGGCCGGTTCGTCATGTGGGCCACCACGAAGGGTCGATAGAGCAGGAATCCGGAAATGAGAAAGAAGACCGAGACGCCTATTTCGAGGCGAGCCGTGTAAATGCCGGCCGACGACTTGGGTGTGAAGCCCGAGACGAAGGTGGTATGGACCATGACCACGCTCAACGCAGCCATGGCTCTTAGCCCATCGAAGCAGGGAAAGTGAACGGGCCGATCGGCCTTGGCCTTCACCCTGGTCATCACGGCGTCGTTGTCTCGACTTGCCCGAACTGACCTCCGGTCCGAAGTCCCCCGACCATGCCAGGACTGCCGACCCGCCCGTCCTTCTTGCTCTGGCCCGACTCGGGGTCCCGGTCCTCGTCGGGAGCCTGGTCCTCGTCGCCGGCCTGGTCGTGGTCGGGTGCCCGGTCCTGATCGGCGATCTGGGAGGGCTCGACGGCCCGGTCCCTATGCCGCCGCCTCCACCCAGCCAACACCCAGGCGCCGATGGCATCCAGGGCGACCGCGGCCAGGATACAGGTGGCGATGTCGGCCTCGCTGCGATAGCGGGTGTTGCCGAACGACGCGGCCACGGCCAGGGTGGCGACCACGGCTGTGGCCGCCATAGGAAAGAAGGGAACCTGCCGGCGCCGGCGCAGGACAAAAGCGCCGATGACGGCCAGGGGCACCAGCAGGTAAAAAGCGCCCAGCCCGGCCTGGGAGGCCCACAGGGGCCGTCCCTCGATGACATCGAGCCTGGCCTCCTGGAGAGGATGGAAGACGTTCCAGGTCCGCCCGATTCGAGCTGCCACCACCGGGATAATCCTGTCCTTGTGCGCCTTTATGTAGGAAATGGCTTCGTGCCTATAGACCTGGCCCTGATCTGACTCGTCGTTGATGCCAGGCAGGACATAGGGCAATGCGCAGGGCATCCACCAGTAGCCGGTGAGCGGTCCGTAGTAGGTCTTGTTGCAGTTGGTCACGGCCAGGGTGGCATCGGCTTCGGTGGCCAGGAATTCAGGGTGGTTGAAGGTGACCAGGTTCCTTCCGACCCAGGGCATGACCACTATCAGGGCGGTAACCGCCACGGTCCCGGCCAGCACTAGGCGCGCCCGGAGTGGGACGTGCCTGACCAGTAGGGCAATGGGGACGCCGATGAGCAAGGTGAACAGAGCCAGTTCGGAGCGGGCAAAGGCGGCCAGTGCGCAATACACACCCAGCTCGACTGCCGTGCCAAGGCGGGGCCGGCGCCACATGCGCAAAGCGCACCACAGGACCAGGGCGGTAACGAACATCACCAGGACCTCGGACTCCACGATGCCGGCATTGACCCAGACATAGGGGTAGAGCGCCACCAACGCCGCGGCCAGAATCCCGACTTTGGCCCCGGCCGCCATGCGTCCGGCCAGACCGGATACGAACACCGTCCCGGCCCCGATGACGGCCATGCAGACCTGGTGACCAGCGAACGTGGTGATGCCCAATTCGTCGGCCAGGGCCAGTACGAGCGTGGTCAGGGGCGGGTGGGCGGCCGAGGGCACGGCCACGTGAGGGGTGTGGAACAACCAAACAAAGGGGTCGATGAAGAAATGGCCCTGAACCAGGAGCTGGGCCTGGTGCTGGTAATAGAAGGCGTCCCCCATTACCTGGCGGTGAAAGGTGACCACCAAGACATAGGCCAGGCGAATGCCCAAACCGATGACGGTGACGATGCCCAGCGCTACCCAAAATGCCCGGGTGGGGCGAGCCCGGCCGGGGTCGAGCCGAGACCGGGACTCGGGCATGTGAGCGGAGGCCCTTACCGGGCCCGGGCCGGCACGATCGGAGCGTCGCGCCCGCTCCCGGCACCGGTGGCCGAGCCTGCAGGGGTCGCGTCGGGCATCTCGGCCGGACTGTCCCGCAGGGTACCGGAGCTCTGTTCGTGGTACTCCTCTTCGACGTTGACGGCCCAGATGTCGTGGTCGGCGCCGAGGATGTTCTCGACGCTGAGCATGGCCGTGTACATGGAGTGGTCCTGGTTGTTGTACCTGTGCATTCCGTTGCGCCCCACCGGGTACACGTTGGGGGTGTTCTCTGCCAGCCACACCTTTAGCACCTCGACGTGATCCCGGTACTTGTCGTCGTAGTGGGGATAGGCCTTTGGCATACGAACCACGTAGCCCGCTTCGACCTTGGTCGGATCCAGCAGGCCCAGGATGGCCAGTTCCTTCTTGCCCAGCTCCACCAGGTCGGCATCGGCCATGGACCACAGCTCATCACCTTCGAAGACGAAATACTCCAGACCCAGACAGGTTCGGCCATCCTTGACCATGTAGGGCGACCACGAGCCGAAATTCTGGATACGGCCGATCTTGACCTCGGGCGAGTGCACGTAGATCCAGTTGTCAGGGAAGCCCGCCGATTCCGGTACCACCAGGGCGATGGTAAGAAAGTCCCGGTAGGTCAGGCCCCGGGCTGCGGCCTGCACCTCGGGGGAGGCCGGGGGCTCCATGGCCAGAATCATCTGACCCATGGGCATGGAGGACACAACCTCACCGGCATCGAAACGGACCGGGGCGCCGTCGCACTCGGCCACCACGGTCTGGGCCCGACCGTTGCCATGCTCGATGGCGGTGACCCGGGTCTTCATCAGAACCTTCACACCCTGAGCCTCTACCAGGTCCCGACAACGTTCCCACATCATTCCCGGTCCGTACTTGGGGTACTGGAACTCCTCTATGAGGCTCGTTATCTCGGTCTGATTGCGCTTAGGCAAAAGTGCGTTCAGCACGGCGTTGAACAGTGTCAGATTCTTGATGCGCTGGGCAGCCCAGTCGGCGGGCAGCTCACTGGCGTCCACCCCCCACACCTTTTCCGTGTAGGTCTTGAAGAACTTGCGGTACAGGCGCCAGCCGTATCGGGCTGCCACCCAGCCCTCAAAGCTCTCGGGCTTCTGGGGCGGGCGCACCTTGACCCACATGTAAGAGGCCACGCAGCGGATGGCCTCAATTAGCCCCAGATTACTCAGCGCATTGAATGCCTTGATGGGGTAGTCGTAGTACTTGCCCTCGTAGTAGATCCTGCTCATGCGGGGGCGGAGGAGAAAGTCCTCGTCGGGGAGGATTTCGTGCCAAAGCGCCTCAACCGGGGCAACCTTGGTAAAGAAGCGGTGGCCACCGATGTCAAAGCGCCACCCGTCACGCTCAGGCGTGCGACTGATGCCCCCAACTACTTCGTCGGCTTCCAGGACCGTGGAGATCTTGCCCGCCTTGGCCAGTTGGAAGGCGGAGGTTAGCCCGGCCGGCCCGGCGCCAATGATGACTACCCGCTCGCCCCGGCCCCCGTCCCCGAAACCCTTTTGCGAATCCGACTGAAGGTCGGGTTGAGGGGAAGAGGATCGGTCAGGCTGGGGAGCGGGATCGAGAGCGGGATCGAGAGAAGTCATAGTTCACCTGAAGTCAATGTCGAAGAAATGGCGTGGAACAAGGGATCACGGGGTCGTCCTAGGGGACGTAGGCGTTGAGGAACGCCAGGACGCTATAGCCTGCCATGCCCGCCGTGGCCAGAGCCAGCACTGACCGCTCCATCCGCTCCCCGGCTGTCAGGCTCACCGCCCCGATCAGGAGCGGAAAAGCGGAAAGGGCATAACGCTCGAACGAGTCCAGGTTTGACGACGAGGCGGCCAGGGCCAGCATGCCGGCCACGAACAGCCCGTAGCAGGCCGGGAGGCGGCGGAAACACACCACCATGAGGACCACGCAGAGGACAAACCACGGAACGTGTAGTCCCGATCCGATGTGATGGTGGAGCATGCCCCGCAAGTCGTGTCCGAAGGTCAAGAACGGGTTGGCCAGCCCGCCCCGCAAGTTGTTGGCGGTCTGCTCCCGGATAGGGGCCAGGCCGTCGGAGAAGCGCCACTGGACCCAGCCCAGGTAAAGGCCGATGCCCACCACGGGGCCCAGGACCGCCCCGAGGCGCCCCAGGCGTTGTCGTCGGGGACACGAACGCCAACCCCTCCACGCCTCGAAAGCAGCCGGGAGGACCAGCACGATGGCCACCGGCCGGCACAGTCCGGCCAGTATCCCCATGATGGCGGCCAAACCCCAGCGGCCCCGGCGATAGCCGAAAAAGGCCACGATGGCCAAGAGCATGAAGGTGGCATCGGCGTAGCCCATCACCAGCACGAAGGCGGGAGGAACCAGGGCCACCAACCAAGCCACCCGCCGGGCCATGTCCCTTCCAAATCCCTCGGCCCGAACCAGACCGTAGAGCCCTAGTCCCACGCCCAGAGCCGACAGGTTGGAAACCACCAGCAAGGTAAAGCTCACGCTGATGCCGGTGACGTCCTTCAAGGCTCGGGCCAGGATTGGAACGAGGGGGAAGAAGCGCAAGGCATCGTGGCCCAAGGGGGCATAGCCCATATGGGCGATGTCCCGGTAGTAGCCGGCGTCCCATCCCAACAGACCCTGATGGGTTCGCAGGGCCACCCCTGCCGCGCCGGGATGTGTGTGACTTACGATGTAATGGGCGAGGAACAGGGCGCCCAAGACCACTGCCCGGGCCACCAGCCATGGGGGCAGGGCGGCAGCCAGCGCCTCGCGCTGGAACGGAGACAGCGGCACCAGTCGCCGGATTGAATGGATCATCACTGGCCGAAGGGTAGGCGACAGGTCGAAAGGTTGGCGACGGGAAAGGTCAGCCCAAAGCCAAACTGCCAGTCGGGGCGCGAGGACGGTAGACCCATAGATTGGAAGGCTCGTAGAACTTGGCCCCGTTCAGTGTCACCGGAGTGGCGGGCGGGGGCAGCAACCTATCGAGCACCGTGGTTATCGCAGCACACTCCCCCGAGTAGCTGTGATATCCGGGCGCCCAGACCAGATAGATGGCGTGAGTGGCTCCTGCTCGGGCTACCAGACTACGGGCGAACGACACCGGGCTAGCCGCCTTGACCACCCGCTCGTAGTCGACCCAGTTCACGATCTGAGGTGCATTAGACCGAGGGAAAGCAACCTGTTGGAACTTGGTGCCCAGGAGGCGACTGGCATCGGGACCTAACTGATCAGGGCAATAGGCCACTATGTCACCGGCATGGCCGGTGGCCATGATGGCTCGAGTGATCTGGCCGGCCTGGGTTCGATTGGTGGTGACATTGGCAACGCTGCCGGCCAGGCCGAACACGACGCAGGCAGCGACAATGGCGTGGCGAATCCTCCTGTCGGTGAACACCGCCGTACCCAGAGCCACCAGAAGGACGAAGGGGGCGAAAATGACCGAGGTGTAGCGAGGCGAGTAGGCCGATGAGGTGATGTAGCCGGCCACTATTGCCAGGACCAGGGTGGCCACGGTTACGAACCCCAAGACCCTGGCCCGGGGGCGGGTGCGCAGGTCCAATTCCACCTTGTGCCGGTCGATGGCGGCACCGAACAGGCCCAACCCCACCAGGGCAAAGAACAACAGGCCGAGCGCCCGTCCCGGGCTGTTGCCTCCGCCGGCGAATTCACTGACGGCATTGACCATCGCCGAGAACTGGGCCGGCTGGGACCACGGGGTGCCGGTGTGCTTGGCCTGGAACAAGAAGGTCGACAGCCAGGGCAGGAAGAAGATGCCTGAGGCGGCCACGGCCACCAATAGGCGTCGAGAGCGCCGCCGCCTTTCCAGGTCGGTGTCCCTGATGGCGTGCCAGGCCAGCAGGAGGAACACCGCTGCGACCAGGTACAGGGACCAGTAATGGGTCAGCAATAACAGGCCGCCCACTACGGCCACCTTGACCAGGTTGAAGACTGTGGGGCGACGCCATGCGCTCTCCAGGGCCAAGAACCCAAGGAGGGTCAACACGATGACCATGGAGTACATCCTGGTTTCGGTGGCGTAGCGCACCGCAAAGGGTGAGGCGGCCAGTATGAGGGTGGCGGCCCAGGCGACTCCCCTTCCTCCCAGGCGGCGACCGCACAACCAGACCAGGGGCAGGCTCATAACCCCAAAGATCCCCGACAGGGAACGAACAGCCAGATCGGACTGGCCGAACACGTCCATCCAGAAGTGGAGTAGGAAGTAGTAAAGGGGAGGCGCTCCATCGTGGCGCAGGGCCCCGGGAATCTGGCCCAGCGGCAGGCGGGAGATATTCACAGTCAGGGCCTCGTCCAGCCACAGATCCGAGGTAGTCCAGAACCGGAGCACTAAGGCCGCTACCAATGCCAGGGCAATGGCAAGGGAGATCGTGGGGTGGTCACCGAGTGCCCGGCGAACCCTTTCGAACTTCGGCCGACCCGCGGGCGGGGAGGTACCGGTCCGTACCGGGATGGGCCCGTGGACCGCGGGTGCCCCGCGCAGCGCCGTGGTCAAAGAGAAGTGTCCCAGGCGCATGACGGTCGATGGTACCGGCCTCACCCGGCCATCGCCTACCCGCCCCATCCCGGCCATCACTTACCCGCCCCTTCCGGGCCATCTCAAATCGACCCAAACCCCACAACCGTCGATGGCACGTCCCAGGGGGTGCTGCGCGGGGTGGCGGGGTTGAGTTATTGTCCGAGTGACCGATGACACAGGGGGAACCGTGACCAAGTCCTATGACCGCAGAACATTTCTTTCCAACAGCGCCAAGACGGCGGCGGGAGCGGTGGTGTTGGGTGGCAGCGCCTCGGGCCTCTTGGCTGCCTGCGGCAGCTCCAGCCCTTCGGGCAGCGGCACCCCCAAAGGCACGGGGGGCACCGTAACCGGGCGCAACAGCGCTACCCCCAAGCTGGGCGGCACCCTCAAGCTTGGTCTGGAGGCCGACTTCAACAGCTTTGACCCGACCAAGGGTCAGTTCGACACCTCGGGCATCATGTACGCCCGCACCGTTTACGACGCGCTGGCCCAGATCGACTCCAACGGTGCGGTCAAGCCCTACCTGGCCAAGTCCATCACCCCCAACGCCGACTTCACCCAGTGGACCATCGTCATGCGCCCCAACGTCAACTTCCACGACGGAACCCCATGCACCGGGGCCGCCATCAAGACCAGCCTTGATGCTCTCAAGAAGTCTGCTCTGACCGGACCTGCCCTGGCCCCCCTGGACCACACCACCCTGTCAGACGCCATGACCGTAGTCGTGTCCATGAACCAGCCCTGGGTACCCTTTCCGTACTACCTGACCGGTCAGTTGGGCTTCGTTCCCTCGCCCAAGACCTTGTCCGACAACAACGGGGGCCTGCACCCCATAGGGACCGGCCCGTTCAAGTTCTCCGAGTGGGTCCCCCAGGACCACTTCTACGCCGACAAGAACCCCACCTACTGGCGTAGCGGGGAGCCCTACCTCAACCGCCTCGAGTACCACACCATCACCGACCCCACTTCCCGGGAGGCTTCGCTGCGGGCCGGGACCATCGACATCATGCACACCTCGGATCCCCTCAATATCAAGAACTTCAGGGGCTCTTCCGCCTTCGCTGCCATCGACGACTCCAAGAACAACCTGGGTGAGCCGGACATGGACTTCATCATGCTCAACACCGCGGTGGCCCCCATGGACGACCTGCGGGTACGTCAGGCCCTGGCCTACGCCACCGACAAGGCGACCATCAACAGGGTCATCAACTACAACATCGTGGAGAGCTCCAACGGGCCGTTTACTTCCGGTTCCAAGTACTCCGGTGACACCGGCTACCCCCAGTACGACGTGAACAAGGCCAAGCAGCTCATCTCGGCCTACCAGGCGTCCAAAGGACCGGTAAGCTTCGAGCTGGGCACGACCAACACCGCCCGCAATCTGCAGACCATCCAGCTGATCCAGACCATGTGGGCCCAGGCCGGTATCAAGACCACGCTCAAGCAGGTCGAGCAGGTCCAGTTCATCACCAATGCCCTGCTGGGCAAGTACCAGGCCTACACCTGGCGCCAGTTCGCTTCCCCCGACCCCGACGCCAACTATGTATGGTGGAGCATCCCCACAGCCGGACCGGTGGGCGGCTTCGCCCTCAACTTCGCCCGAAACAAGGACCCCCAAATCCAGACAGCACTCGAGTCCGGACGGACCAAGTCCGACCCGGCCACCCGGGAGGCGGCGTACAAGGCCATCGCCCAGCGCTTCGGAGCCGACTGTCCCTACCTTTGGACCAACCGCACCCTGTGGGGTGTAGAAGCCGCTCCAAAGGTCCAGAACTTCAACGGGCTGAGCCTGCCCGACGGCGGCCAAGCGCTGACCATGACGGGCGGCGTCTTCCAAACGTCACAGACTTGGCTGTCCTGATCCAACCGTCGGTCCCCGGACCAGCCCATCCCAACGTCTCGCCATCAATCCGGCCCGAATAGGAAGAGCCTATAGTCGCAATGGGATATTACATTCGCAAGCTGCTCACGCTCATCCCTGTGCTGTTCGTGGTTTCGGCATTGTCCTTCCTGTTGCTCAACCTGCTGCCCGGCGATCCGGTGACGGTCATCCTTGGTCCCAATGCCACCGGGCCGGCCCGGGCCGAGCTGCGCCACCAATTGGGCCTGGATCAGCCCCTGCCCCAGAGGTACGTCCACTATGTCGATCGGCTCTTCCACGGCGACCTGGGCCAATCGGCCATCACCAAGGAGAAGGTGTCGACCTCACTGGGGCGAGCTGTGCCAATCACCTTGGAGATACTGATCTTCTCCCAGATCATCGCCCTGATCCTGGCCATACCACTCGGGGTGTTTTCCGCCCTCAAACCGGGCGGTTGGCTAGACCGATTATCGACGGGTTCCTCGTTCGGACTCTTGTCCCTACCGGCCTTCATGCTGGGCGTCCTGCTCGTTTACATCTTCGCGGTCCAGTTCAAAGCCTTCCCGGCCACCGGATGGACTCCCCTCAGCCAGAACCTGCCCAATAACCTGTCCGGGGCATTCCTCCCCTCCCTGACCCTGGCGCTCGGCACCGTGGCCGTCTACCTGCGGGTGCTGCGCAATGACATGATCGCCACCCTGCAGCAGGATTTCATAACCATGGCTCGGGCCAAGGGCCTGTCCAACACCCGGATACTTATGCGTCATGCCTTCCGACCCTCGACCTTCACTCTCCTCACCGTTGCGGGGCTCAACGTGGGCACCCTGATCGGCGGGGCAGTCCTGGTGGAGGTCATCTTCGCCATTCCCGGAATCGGTCGGCTCACCATCCAATCCATCTATTCCCGTGACTACCTGGTGGTCCAAGGCATCGTCCTGATCGTCACCATCGCCTACGTCCTCGTGAACTTCGCCGTCGACATCTTTTACTCCATCATCGATCCCCGGACTCGCGCTTCGGTGGCCAATGCCTAGGCCGACCCCTCCGCGCCGAGGCCGGGCCCGGTCGGCAGCGACCCGGTTGGGTGGACAGGCGTGGCAAACCGCGACCACTCGGAGGGGCGAAGAGGGTTCGATGGGTCCCGCCGTCTTGACCGCCGATCCCACCATTGCCGTAAGCGTCCCCATCGACGAAGGGGTCACAGAGAAAAAGTTGGGGATCGCCTTTTGGGTGGCCGTCACCTGGGTGGCCATCAACATCATCATGGCCATCATCGCTCCGCTACTTCCCCTCCACCCCATTACCCCGGTGGGCAGCCTGGTACCCAATCAGGGACCGGGCCTACACCACCTGCTGGGCACAGACGACCTGGGCCGCGACCTGTTCTCCCGCGTCGTGTACGGGGCCCGGGTATCACTGGTTGTGGGCTTCGCCTCCATATTCGTGGGCCTCATCATCGGGGGCGGGCTCGGATTGATGGCAGGATTCTTCCGGGGCCGGGTGGACCTGGTGGCCAATGCCGTGGCCAATATATTTCTTGCCTTTCCCGCCCTCATCTTTCTGCTGGCGCTGGTCACCTTCTGGGGGGCCACCCTCTTTCACGTGACCCTGGCCATAGGCCTGTTGTCCATAGCCCCGCTGTTCCGGGTGGTGCGGGGCAGCACCATCATCTACTCGGAACGCGACTTCGTTCTGGCCTCGCGAACGCTAGGGGCCAAGAACGGCCGCATCATGATCAAAGAGATCCTGCCCAACATCATCCCCACCAGTCTGGCCTTCGGCCTCATCGGGGTGGCGGTGGCCATCGTGGCCGAGGGCGGGTTGGCCTTCCTCGGTCTCTCCGTCCCCGCCCCCACGGCCACCTGGGGTTCGATGATTTCGGAGGGTGAGGCATTCCTCCAGCAGGACCCCTTCATCTCCCTGTGGCCCGCCCTGGCCATGTTCATCCTGGTCTTCGCCCTCAATTCTGCCGCCGACCGGCTAAGGGCCTACTTCGACATCAAGGAGGGAGGACTGTGAGGGCCGACGACGTGGACCGCCTATCGCCCGACGTCGACGACAGCCTGCCCCTGCTCGAAGTGATCGACCTCAAGACCCACTTCCGCACTCCCCGGGGTCTGGTAAAGGCGGTGGACGGGGTGTCGCTCCGCCTGGAGCGGGGTCGGACCCTTGGCGTGGTGGGCGAGTCGGGCTCGGGCAAGACCGTGCTGTCCCGATCCATCATGGGGCTGCTCCCCCGCCACAATGTGGTTCGTCACGGTCAGGTCCGCTTCGAGGGCCGGGACATGATGGCCATGGACCAGGTCGAGTTGCGCCACGTGTGGGGGGCCGAGGTGGCCATGGTCTTCCAGGATCCGATGACATCGCTCAACCCTGTGGTCAAGATCGGGCGCCAGATCACCGAATCCCTCCGTCACCACCTCAAGGTGTCACGCTCGGATGCCAAGGCCACGGCCATCGCCCTGCTGCGCTCGGTGGGCATACCCGAACCGGCCGCCCGCTACGGGGAGTACCCCCATCAGCTGTCAGGCGGCATGCGCCAGCGGGTCACCATCGCCATCGCCTTGGCCTGTGGTCCCAAGCTGTTGATGGCCGACGAACCGACCACGGCATTGGACGTGACCATCCAAGCCCAGATACTCGACCTACTGGCCGAGCAACAGACGCAGCGCTACATGGCCATGGTGCTGGTCACGCACGACCTGGGCGTGGTAGCGGGCCGGACCGACGAGATAGCGGTGATGTACGCCGGCAAGATCGTGGAAAAGGCCCCGACCCGGACCCTGTTCAGCGACGTGAAAATGCCCTATACCGAAGCCTTGCGCAAGTCCGTGCCCCGATTGGCCGACCCGAGCCACACCCGCCTGGCCGCCATCGGAGGCCGTCCCCCCGACCTCATCCACCCTCCCCCCGGTTGCAGCTTCGCCCCCCGCTGCCCGTACGTCCAGGAACGCTGCCTGGTGGAGGAGCCTCCCTTGCGTGATGCCGCCACCGCCGGCCACCAGTTCGCCTGCTGGTATCCGGTGGGCACCCCGGAGGGCAAGGCGGCCCTGGCCAAGAACAACAGGTTGGCCAAGTCCCAGTCGGAGAGAACCGTGGCGGTCGGCGCACCGGCTGGGCCCGGGGCCGACGAACCGTCGGGCGGGGTCGAGTCCTGATGGCCGGCACGGGCATGGCCCACCTGCGAGGCGACGATCAGTCGCTGCTAAGGGTGGAGAACCTCAACGTCGAGTTCCCGGCCGGCAAGGGCCACAAGGTCCATGCCGTGTCGGGCATCAGCCTGGACCTGCTGGAAGGCGAGACGCTGGGATTGGTGGGCGAGTCAGGATGTGGCAAGTCCACCACGGGACGGGCCATCATGTCCCTGCCCCGCCCCACCGGAGGCTCGGTACGCTTCGAGGGCACGGAGATGACGGCCTTGCGGGGCGAGGCCCTGCGGCGAACCCGGCCCAGGATGCAGATGATCTTCCAGGACCCGATCTCGTCGCTCAATCCCCGTCGCAAGGTGGGAGACATCATCGCCGAGCCACTGTCCATATGGCAGAAGAACAAGCTCGATGCCGCGGGGCGGGAGGAAAAGCTGCGGGAGATACTGGGCGCCGTCGGATTGGACTACGACAGCGCCATAGACCGCCGGCCCCACGAGTTCTCGGGAGGACAGTGCCAGCGCATCAGCATCGCCCGGGCACTCATGATGGACCCCCGCATGATCATCTGCGACGAGCCCGTTTCCGCCCTTGACGTGTCGGTCCAGGCCCAGATCCTCAACCTCATGGAGGACATGAAGGCCCGTTATCGACTGACCCTCATATTTATTGCCCATGATCTGGCCGTGGTCAAGAACGTCAGCGACCGGGTGGCCGTCATGTATCTGGGCAAGATGTGCGAGATCGGTTCACCCGACGACCTCTACGCCTCCCCGGCCCATCCGTACACCGCCGCGCTGCTGGCCTCCATCCCGGTGCCCGATCCCGACGCCTCGGTGGGGGGAGCGGCAGGCTCGCTCGCCGGAGAGCTGCCCTCGCCGCTCAACCCGCCCAGCGGATGCCGTTTCCGGACCCGCTGCCCCAAGGCCCAGGACATCTGCGCCGAGACCGAGCCGGAGATCCGCTCCGTCCGGCCGGGCCAATTCGTGGCCTGTCACTTTCCCTTGGAGGCCAACGTTACCCAAAGCGCCACCAGGCGCTGACGGACCGGTCAGCGCAGCCGGGCGACCACCGGGGGCCATGGGCCAGTGGGTCCACCCACGATCAGGCCTGAGGCTCCCCCACCTCGGACTCCCCCTCGTCCTGGCCAGCCCCTGTGGCGGGCGCCCCTGCCGAGGCAGCGGTGGCCTCGGGAGAAGCGGCTGGGTCGGGATCGGATTGAGCCAGAGGGACGGCGCCCTCGTCGCTTTGGTGAGCAGGGGCTGGGGCCTCGGAGGTCGCCACGGATTCCACCTCGTGTTCGCCAGGAACCGCTTCCCCATCGCCCGACGCCTCTGGGTTGTCGGCCGCTTCGGGGTGAACTGTATGCACCAATTCATCGGCGTACTCGGCCCACGCCGCCTGGGCCTCGGTCTCAGGCGTGAATTCGGCCGCCGAATAGTCAAAGGTGCCGATGTAGTTGCCCTGATCGTCGTAGTTGTGCTCGCCAAAAGCCTCGCGATACTCGGCCGCCACCTCACCGCCTTCCGCCGCCTGCTTGATGGACAGGCTGATGCGGCGACGCTGGAGGTCGATCTCGATGATCTTGACCCACAGCTCCTCGCCCGGAGTGACAACCTGCTCAGGAAGGTCGACGTGGTGAACGGCCATTTCCGAAATGTGAACCAGTCCCTCAATCCCTTCGCCCACCTGAATGAACGAACCGAAGGGAACCAGCTTGGTCACCCGGCCGTAGACCAACTCGCCTACCCGGTGGGCATTGGCGAACTCCTGCCACGGATCGGACTGGGTGTTCTTGAGGGATAAGGAGATGCGCTCCTTGCTCATGTCGACGTCGAGAACTTCGACGTCGATCTCGTCCCCCACCGTCACGACGGCGGAGGGATGTTCGACGTGCTTCCAAGACAGTTCCGACACGTGGACCAACCCGTCCATTCCCCCCAGGTCGACGAAGGCGCCAAAGTTCACCACGGACGAGACTGTTCCCCGACGTATCTCGCCCGGCTTTAGGTTGACCAGGAACTCTTCACGCTGCTCCCGCTGGGTCTCCTCGAGCCACGCCCGACGGGACAGAACGACGTTGTTTCGGTTCTTCTCCAGCTCGATGATCTTGGCCTCGAGCTCGCGGCCCACGTAGGGAGCCAGGTCCCGCACCCGCCGGAGCTCCACCAGGGAAGCGGGCAGGAAGCCTCGCAACCCGATGTCGACGATGAGGCCACCCTTGACCACTTCGATGACCAGGCCCTTGACCACGCCATCGGCTTCCTTGACCTTCTCGATGTCCCCCCAGGCCCTCTCGTACTGGGCACGCTTCTTGGACAGAACCAGCCGGCCTTCCTTGTCCTCCTTCTGCAGGACCAGGGCCTCGACTTTTTCACCCATGCTCACAATCTCGGACGGAGCGGCGTCGTGGCGAATGGACAGCTCACGCGACGGGATGACCCCTTCGGACTTGAAGCCGATGTCCAAAAGGACCTCGTCCTTGTCCACTTTGACCACGATGCCGGTGACTATGTCGCCATCCTCGAACTCGACGATCGTCCCGGCGATGGCGTCGTCAAAGGAGAGATCCCCCAGATCGTCGACCGTCACCTGCCTGGGGGTGTAAACGCCTTCGGCATCAAAGGTGCCGAACGGGGACTCTGCGTCGGATGCATTCTCCGAAGTGGGGGTGGACGGGGCCGTAACGGTCCCAGCCGGGATTGTTTCTGACATTACCTAGGTTGCCTTCTTTCCGGACAGGGCGCCGTGGGACTCTCACCAAACGGGGCCAGCCGGCAGCTCCTGCGCCACCGGCCCGAAAAGGCTACCACCGGGTCCGGACTGGCCAGGCCCTTACCCCGGCGCCGTCACAACTCCCGGTGCC
>JBOGIG010000041.1:0-7323 GCA_050742455.1 Acidimicrobiales bacterium | reverse complement strand
GTACTTAGCCACCACGGCATGCTACGGCCCTCGACGGCTGGCCTAAGCTCATTTTCATGGCCGATGGTTTTCACCCGCCCCTGGAGGAATACCTCGAAGCCGTCCACGCCCTGGAGGAAGAGGACATCCCGGTCATCCAGGCCCGCCTGGTGGAACGACTCGGCCACTCCGCCCCGTCCGTCTCCGAAATGATCCGGCGCCTTCGGGCCGAGGGGTATATCGACGTCGATGGTCGGGCCGTCACCCTCACGGATCTGGGGCGAGCCCGCGCCGAGAGCGTGGTGCGCAAGCATCGCCTGGCCGAAAGGCTCCTGACCGACATCATCGGCCTGGAGTGGCACAAGGCCCACCTGGAGGCGGGTCGATGGGAGCACGTCATCTCCGACGAAGTGGAGACCCGCCTGATCGAACTACTGGGCCACCCCACCACCTGCCCTCACGGCAATCCCATACCAGGTTCGCACCCCGACCCTGTAGTGCAGGCTCCCCTGTCCGAGGCAGTCCCTGGCGATCACATCCGCTTGGCCCGGGTCACCGAACAGATCGAGATCGACACGGAGTCCCTCACCTACCTGTCCGAAGCGGGATTCGTGCCCGGAGCCGCCGCCGTGGTCAGGTCGAAGGCCCCCGACGGCACCATCACGGTGGACCTGGCCTCCCAATCCATAGCCCTGGGGGCCAAGATCTGTCGCCAACTGTTCGTAACCGACATCGCGACTTCCCCTGTCGGAGCCGACGCATAGCCTGGGCGCGTCCCCGCGACCCAATAGCCGCCGTCAGGGACTCTCGGTGCCATCGATCACGGCAGCGGCCACCGCCTTCATGGTCTGGCGGGTCGACATGGCCCGATGCTGGATGAAGGCGAAAGCCTCGGCCTCGGCCATCCGCCTCTCGTCCATCAATCGTCCCTTGGCCCGATCCACCAGACGGCGGGTCTCGAGTTGCTCCTCCAGGCTGGCTGCCTGCCCGACCAGGCCGGCGTTCTCGTTCTCCAGGGCCTGTATTTCGGTGAAGCGGCCCAGGGCCACCTCGATGGCGGGGATCAATTCAGCCTTTTGGAAGGGCTTGATGAGATAAGCAAGAGCACCGGCATCACGTGCCTCCTCGATCAGATTGCGCTGGCTGAAAGCAGTGAGGATCAACACCGCGGAAAGCCTTTCGGCCGAGATGGCCCGGGCCGCGGCGAGGCCATCCAGTCCGGGCATCTTGATGTCGAGGATGGCCAGGTCAGGGCGGTGCTGGCGGACCAGGTTCACGGCCTCGTCGCCACGGCCGGTTTCGCCCACCACGTCGTAACCCTCCTCCTGGAGGGTTTCCTTCATATCCAGACGGATGATCGCTTCATCCTCGGCTATAACGACGCGAATTGCCAAGAGAAAACTCCCTTTCTTCGGCTCAGTTGGATTGGGGCGTAAGTCGTCCCAAGAGCTCGTCCTGGCTCTGTTCCAGCGTAGAGACTGTTGCCACCAGCGCATCGCGGCTGCGGGCCAGAGCGTCAGCATGGCGCTGGGCCTCCTGGTATTCCTTGTTGGCCAACGGGGTCTCCGACACCAGGGAACGAATTCGGGCTTCGTCAGCCGCCTCCATGAGGGCGCCCAGCTGTTCCCCGAGAGCGGCCAGGTCCTGGCGTGCCCGCTTCAGGCGGGACGTCACCTCGACAATTCGTCGCTCGATGAGGGACCGGTGCATGACGAAGGAGTCTAGGTCTCGCTGTCGGGGCAGGTAATAAGGTGCCCTGTATGCGGATAGAGAGTTTGAGCCTGTGGGTGGCCGAGACCAACGCCTGGATCGTAATCCCGGACAACTCCTCCGGGGAATGTGTACTCATCGACGCTCCGCCGGACCCCGCCGCCATTCTGGCCCGACTGGCCGAGCACGATCTGAGGCTGGCGGCCGTCATCTCCACCCACGGCCACCTCGACCACGTGGGTGGCATCTCCACCGTGGTCCACGCCCAACCGAACCCGACACCGGTGCACATCCACGACGCCGACCGGCACATGCTGGTCGATCCGGTGGGAGCCAGCGCCGGCTTCGCCCAGTACCTGGATCAATCGCAGTTGGACCTTAGACCGCCCGAGATCATCGAGAGCCTCGACGACGGACAGGTGGTTCGGGGGGCCGGCTTGGTATTCAGGGCCCTCCACACTCCGGGCCACACCCGAGGTTCGGTGTGCCTGCTCCTCGATGCCGACGACGGCTCACCCGTCATGTTCAGCGGGGACCATCTCTTCGCCGGGAGTATCGGTCGCACCGACCTTCCCGGTGGTTCGATGGTGGATCTCATGGAGTCCATGGTCGACAAGATTCTTCCGCTCGACGACGATATCCAGGTGCTGCCCGGCCACGGGCCTACCACCACAGTCGGTCGAGAGCGCCGCGTGAATCCATTCCTCGTTGACCTGCAACAAGGCAACTACCAATCCTGACCCCTCCTTCGGGAAGGGCCAAGAGCCCGGGGCGCGGTCACAGGCTGTGCCGGTCCCCGGTGGTATTCAGGCCAAGACCCTGGGTCGCCGGCTCAAACCATGATCATGGCGGCGGCAATGCCCAGTGCTGCCACCATTGCCACGGCGTCGATCAAGCCGGGCCCGTCGCCACGCCGCACGGCATGGTCCAGTCCTCCCCGTGCCTGAATGGCTGCCCCCATCTCCCGGGCCCGGCGGGCCGAGGTGGCCAGGACGGCGGAAAGGAGATCGGCCGCTTCGCCAATCACACCCCGCAAGTCACGCGGAAGGGGACCACCCCGAGCCCGTCGGGCTGCCACCAGGATTCTCAGCTCGTCGATCAACAGCGGAAGGCAGCGCACGCTCAACGCAACCGCCACCACCACCTCATCAATGGGCAGGCGCAAGCGGGCCAAGGGGGACAACAAGCGGCCGAGAGCCGGAGCCAGATCGGCCAGAGGGGTCGTCCATCCGATCACAGCTGAGGCCAGGAGCAGCTCTACGGTCATGGCCAGATACAGAGCCCAAAGTCCGACACCTCCCAGGCCCAGAGCCACATGACCCAACCGCAGGGTGGGTGGCCCTCCGGCTTCGAGGGTCAGCAAGCCAGAAATGGCCACGGCAACCAGGAACCACACTGGCACCCGGGGAGCAACCGACCAGGGGATGCGGCCGATAAGAATGACTCCAACCAGGGAAAGCGCCAAAATACCTTCCGCCGACCACGTGGGGTTTAGGGAAATGGCCAAACTGAACAGCGCCACGGCGATGAGCTTGGTCCCCGCCCACAGGCGGTGAATGACCGAGCTCCCAGGCAGGTAGCGCATGAAATGAAGGTCGGCGGCCGAGCGACGACCACCGCTGGGGCGGCGCCGCCGGGGCGTTGGGCGACCAACCGCCGGAGCGTCGACCGGCGCCCCGTCAATCGGCCCCCCGTCAACCGGCCCCCCGTCAGCCGGCGCGGCTTCGCCCACCCGTCCACCCGAGTCCGGTCCGATCACCCCGGCCTTTCAAAATTTGTCACGAGCCGGCGAACATGATCGGCGTCCATGACATCGGTGTCGTCCTGGACCTGGCCCGCACCTATTACCACCAGGCGATCGGCTAGCCGAGCCGGCTCATCAAGATCGTGGGACACGATCACCGTGGCCATACCTTCCGTGCTGCGCAGGCGGGCCAGGATATCCAACAGTTCGTCTTGGGATCGAGCGTCCAGCCCGGCCAATGGCTCGTCGAGGACCAGAGCCACCGGTCGCTGAACCAGTAGGCCGGCCAGGGCCACCCGGCGTTGCTCCCCGCCGCTTAGATGATCGACGTAACGGCCGGACATGATGGCAGGATCCAGTCCAACTTGGCGCAGGGCCTCGTCGGCCGCGGCGCGATCACCGCCCGCCCCCATGGCCACATCCGAACCCACCTTGGGACGGAGCAACTGCAACCGGGCATGCTGGAAGGCAATTCCAACCTTCCCCCGCTCGGCGGCGAGGTCGTCCGAGCCCAGCCGGGCTCTTCCTTCTGAGGGTGAAAGGAGACCGGCCAGTATCCATGCCAGCGTTGACTTGCCCGAACCGTTGTGACCGGCCACCAATACCGCCTCGCCCGGGCCGATCGTCAAGTCGATCCCCTGCAGGGCGCGGTGGGCCCACGGTGAACCCCTCGAATAGACATGCCCCACTCCCTCGAGCACCAGCGCCGGGCCTGCGGGCGCGACCAGCTGAACCCGATCAGAGAAGGCACGGCGACCCAGAGGAGCCCTCCCAACGGCGGACCAGTTGGCAAGATCGTGTCCGGTCGGCATGGGGAAGACCACCGGCGCCTCAGGGCCAGGGGAACGTATCGTCGGATGACCGCACTCCATCTCGACGACCAAGTCGGCGCTGTTGACCTCGTCGGGCCGATGGGTCACATGGACCACCCCGGCCTCACCATCGGCCAGGGCCCGCAATACGGCCATGACAGCGTGTCGTCCCGACGAGTCCAACATGGACGTGGATTCGTCCGAGATCAAAAGACCAGGATTGCGAGCCAGAGCCGATGCAATGGCCAGCCGCTGTAGTTCCCCCCCGGACAGCGTGGCGGTCTCCCTGCTTTCAAACCCTTCCAGCCCGACGCGGCTCAGCAGATCTGCTGAATCGGGGGTCTGGCCTATGGCGGCGCCCCAGGCCAGATCATCTATCACTCGGGCGCCCAACACCTGGCTCTCGGGCCGTTGGAAGATCATGGCCGTGCCGCCAACAAGGCCCATTCCAGCTCGACCCGGTCTGAGCACCCGGCCGGCGCTGGGCGGAGACCCTCCCAGGATCCGGGCCAGAGTCGACTTGCCCGACCCGTTGGGTCCCACCACGGCCACGAGTTGACCCGGAGCCACCGACAGGTTGGCCCCAGACAGCGCTGCCTCGGCTGCCCCGGGAAAGAGAAATTCGACATCATTCAGGCTCACAGGCAGCGGCGCGACGGCCAGCGCGGCGCCATCCGCAACAATCAGTCCGGCCGGGCTCGTGTCCGGCAAGGGCGCAGGCCCAATGGCCTTGGACAAGCGGGCAATGATGTTCTGGGCCAGGACGCGTGCCAACACGGCCAATCCCACAATGATGGCCAATTCGGCGGCGGGAAACACGAGCCACCAGTGGACCACTATCCACTTGACCGCCCTGTCGCCCCATGAAGCGACTTTGTCCAGGCCCAATCCGTGAAGCCACGAATAGTGGCCGAACTTTCGGAGCAAGTGTGACGTCCCGCCCCAGGTGACGCTCAATTGGGCCAGGGTCAGGCTCCTAAGGCTCCCGAATAGAAAAAAGAAGGCATCGGTGGCCACGGCTATGGGGAGCCAGGTCGTGCCAACAGCCAGGCCGACGGTGCGGGCCGTGCCCCAACCTCTTCGCAACGGCATCCCTATTCCCCACCCCAGGGCGGCAAGGCCGATCATTTCAGCCGACAAGATCTGACGCCCCACCAGGAAGCCCACGATCGCCGCACAAGACGCCGCAACCATGACAGTCCGCAGGCGGTATCGATAGGCCAAGGTGGCAAAGGGGACGACCGAGGCGGCCAGGAGCAGGTAGCCGCCGGGCACGAACCGGCCGAGTAGGGCCAAGCCCATGGCCACGTCGGCCATGATGGCGCACTCGGCGATCTCGGTCGGTCCCAGGCGACCCTTGGCGGGTCGGGAAGTCCCCTCACCTCGACCCCGGACGGGAGCCTCCGATGGTGACTCAGAGACGGTCAACAATCCTTGCCGAGCCGTCACCTAGGTGGTCCGAACAGTCGGTTCAAACGCCGGAAAGGACGTGGGTCTCCAGGATGGGGGCGGCGGCAGGTGGAAACGGTCACATTCAGGTCAATTTCGGTGATGGTACGTGGTTTGCAATACCAGGCTAGGGCAATTGCCCCCCCCAACTGATGGTCAACCCTGGCGGGAATCGAGATCTCGTACCAGTACCGGCACCGGCCGCCCTCAGGTCCCCGGGGCCCGAGTGGCTCCCGGCTGGGGATCGTTCTATGGGCGCTCAGCCGGTTCGCCGTAGCGCTCTTGGGCGGCCTGTCGGCTGGTCCCGAGCATGACTGCGATCTGCGTCCAAGGGTGACCGTGCTCGCGGGCGTCGGCAACGGCATCGGCCAATTCGACCTGGCTCGCCGCCGAGGCGCGAACGGCGGCACCAATACGGCGCAGACGGCTGGCGTCGGCATCGGGCAGGGCGATGGCCGCCGGGTCAAGTGAGTCGAGCCACCGCTCTGCGTCTGCTGCGGCCTGCTGAAGTTGTTCGCGGGTACGAGGCATGATCGTCTCCTATAGGTGTTCGTAGAACTTGGGTCGAAGCGTCATGGCGTGGATGGCCACTAGTTGGCCGCCGTCATCGAGGACGACGACTTCAAGAAGCCGGCCGGCCCGGTCGGCGCCGATGTAGAGGTCGCGATGGCCCTGGTTGAGCACGGATGGCGTTACGCACCGCGTGCTCGATGTCCAGATCATCGACGCCGTGACTACGGGCGTCATCCGCGATCTCCATTGAGTGCAGGTTACCCTGCCCAAGCAGGTCTTGGCAAGTTACCCTGCCTCTCGTCAAGTATCCGTACTCGGCGGCGATCTCCTTCCTGGCCTGGGCGATTTCCTCGCCCTCGAACAACTCACTTGCAGCCTCCCGCCAAGCGCCGAATTGGTACTCGTCGAAGATCACCAGGTCCCAGTTCGTTGTGTGGAGCCACTCGTTTTTGGCTTTGATGTTTCCGGCCCGGCCGCGGCCCAGGAGATCCTGAAAAGGCCCGAATTAGACAAGGGAGTTCGATGGATCGGCCAGCGAAGGGTCCGAACCGGCCTGGGCGGAGATCGAGAAGTCTCGTGATGGATGCCAGACAGCCTCAGACCGGTCCGTAGCTCGGTGATCGCAGTAAGTACGTCGTCGACCGAGCACCGCATCCACTCCAGTTCGGTATTCACAAAACCCTTGAGTTTCAATCGTCACGAACGTCGGAGTCACGTAGGAACCATCCATCCTCGCGGGCCGCCGATTCGTCGAGGTGAATCCTCGGGTGCTAACGAGCGGTCTTGGTTTGCTCCTCGACACGCCTCTTCACGTCGCGAGTGGTTTGCCCGACCTTCAACTCCCCCGGACGGTTGTCCAGCCCATAGGCGTCGATGCGCTCGGACCCGCCCTTGAGCAGATCGAGCATCGTGTCGACCATCCACGGGGGCGTGAAAGGAATTGCTCGAAGCCGATCCTGACCTGCTATTTCTTCGGCGTCGACGTCGACGTGCCCGGGGCGGGAGTCGAACCCGCACGCCCGTGAAGGCAAAGGCGTTTGAGGCCTCCGTGTCTACCATTCCACCACCCGGGCCGAGCCGACAGCATACCCGTGCGGGGTCACGCCCTGTTCTGGG
>JBOGIG010000040.1:0-3914 GCA_050742455.1 Acidimicrobiales bacterium | reverse complement strand
GAGGCGCCGAGCGGTTCAAAGATGGATCGGATTGAGCCAAGTGATTTCCCTGAAGCGAGCGAAGTCGCTGTCGGCGCTGACGATCTGGAGTCCGTGCTCCAGACACAGGGCGGCGAGCACTGCGTCGGAAACCAGGTTGGCGGTCAGCTCAAGGTCGCGGACAAGCCGACCCAGAATTTCGCGATGAGCAGGACCTGGCGCCGGAACCCACGCAGCCGGGGCATCGAGCCAGTTCTCGACGAACTGCCAGGCGTCGCAGGGCGTCAAGGGGTCTTGCAGCGCACGCGGGTGAGTGGCGATCCGCACGAAGGCAGTGAGTGACACCCAAGGAAGGCCGACACGCCGACTGCCGTTCAACGCGTCCTCGAGCCAGGTCTTTGCTCCGGGGTGAAAGCGGCTTGTCTCATCGGCCGCGTAGAGCAAAATGTTGGCGTCGACGAGCACCCTATCGTGCCGCGGTACCTTCGAGGACTTCGAGGGCTTCGGCCACGTTCGACACGTCGATCTTGAGTCCCAGCCGACGGGTTTGCTGGCGGAACGGCGCGATCTTGCGCCGGGGAAGCAGACCCCGGCGAACCAGCTCGTTCACGGCGTCGCTGACCCCGATGCCACGCTCACGCCTCAGATCCTCGATGGCCTTGGCCGTGTCCTCCTCGAACTCTACGGTCGTACGCATGCAAAAATGCTACCACGTGCATGCGTGGATTAGCACACGTCCATGCTTACCTGACAAGGGCGGCGTCGAGCCCGTTGGGACGTCCAGCCGTCGGCCTCTAGAACGTTGGTTCAGAAGCTGATGTCGAGCCCGGTATCGCGGTCGCCTTTCAGATCTCGCTGATGCTCGGGAGTTGGGAACATCTCCTCGAGCATGAATCTTGTCCGGGGCGGTATCACGTAATCAGGGTAGGCGGCCTCTACAACCGCCAGCCCCTCGGCCACGGTGGTGAAACCGCACAAGTCGTAGAGCGTTCGGACATCGTCTTGGTCACGTTCCACTCGGGCAGCCAAGAGTTTCATGGCCAGAAGGTAGCGAGGAGACGCGGCAGCGACTTGTAGGTGCGAACCCTCGAAGACGATGATTCGGGCTGGATCCACGCCCGGCATGAAGGCCTTGGCGCCGTCGTTCAGCCAGTCCTCGGGGAGGGCGAGACGCTCCGCCACAACCACCGAGGCTCGCCTCACTTCGCTACTCGGTGCGAATGCCGCATCGACGTCGGCCGTGCTCCGCCTGGCGCCATAGGCAATGGTCATCGCCGCCCCGCCGACCACGAACAGGTTGGCCCGGATGGCTGAGCGGCCGAGCTCTTCGTCCAGCGCTCCAAGCGCTTCCAATATCGCACGGCGATCGAGCATGGCTAGGCGTACGACAAGGCGCCGTCGCAGATGAACACGCCGTGCCGGGCAAAGGAGATGGGACTCTGGACGAGAGCACTGGCGTGCAAGCGGGAGATCCCCGACACGAACCACCATGGCTCTACGAAGCGCTCGGGGGCCTCGACCCAGCTGGGAGTCTGGATGCCAGAACGGGAGGATAGGTGCTCCACGAGCGAAGCGAACAATGCGTCAAATCCGGCGTCGCCGGTCAATGGGGGGCGCCTCTCGACCATCCTGACCCGGTCGCCTTCGGATGCGTGATCGAAGCTGGTGACCAGGCCGAAGGTCATCCGGATGGCTTCGGATCTTCCCGCTGCTCCCCGCCCCAGCGCAGCCGCTACATCTGTGGCAACCTCCGCGAACGTGTCGGGCCTTGGCATGTCCCTATTCTACGGCCTCGTTCGAATTTCGGTTAGGTACCAGGATCGTCCTTCGTCGCTATCCTCCAAACGAGTGGGCCACATATTCCGATCATCGACCATGTTGTGACGCGACCCCGGCCGCGCTGCATCGTTGTGGTCAGGGTCTACGAGGACCCGGGCCGGGAACCGGGTGACCATCGAGTGCTGGTCGATCGGCTGTGGCCCCGGGGAGTGGCCCGGGCCGTCCTCGATCACGACCAATGGGCCAAGGAGCTGACCCCCAGCACCGAGTTGCGCCGTTGGTACGGTCATTCTCCCGATCGCTTCGAAGAGTTCTCCCGCCGCTACCGCGACGAGCTCGACAGCCACGAGGCTCGAACCGCTATTGGCGGACTGGTGGATATTTCGCCTCCTGGCCGGTTGGTGCTCCTGACAGCCACGCGGGACGTCGAGCACTCGGGCGCAGTTGTCCTCAAGTCCGTGCTGGATGAGACCACCTGATCGGGCGCTGATTTGGCAGCTTGACTCTCACGTCGCGTCAGGCTGCACAGTGGTGAAGTGAGATATTCGATAGGTGAGGTGGCCGACCTGATCAAGGTAACGATCAGGACTCTTCACCACTACGACGAAATCGGTCTGGTCAGCCCCCACGAGCGCAGCTCGGCCGGCTATCGCCAATACGACGAGGGCGACCTGGAGAGACTCCGCCAGGTCTTCACCTACCGAGCGCTCGGGTTTGCCCTGGATGAGATCGCTGCCATCCTCGACGACCCACGAGCAGATGCTGCCACCCACTTGCGCCGGCAGCACCACCTGCTAACCGACCGGATCCATCGACTTCAGCACATGTTGGCTGGGGTCGAACAAGCACTGGAGGAAGACGTCATGAGCCAACAATCCGCTCCGAGGGTGGGACCCACCCCCGAGCAACAGATCGAGCTGTTCGGCGAGATCACCTTTTCCCAGGAATGGGCGGATTCAATTGCCCGCACTTCGGGGGAATCAGCCGAGTTCCGGGAGTCCACCAACCGCATGGCCGACTACACCACTCAGGACTGGGCTCAGATCATCGCCGACGAGCAGGAAATCTGTCGGCGCCTGGCCCAAGTCATGGCTCAGGGTCAGCCCCCCAACAGTGTCGCGGCCATGGACCTGGCCGAGGAGCTTCGAGGCGGGTTGCGCCGTTGGTTCTTCGACTGCACTCCTGCGCTCCACGTGGCCCTGGCCGAGGCGTTCGATCAGGACGAGCCCATGCGCTCCACCTTCGAGGGAATTGCCCCGGGCCTCATCAGCTACCTTGGCCAGGCCGCAGTCGCCAATGCCGAACGTTTGGAGGACGAAGGCGCGGGCTGAAGTCTTTAGTTCCGGGCCCTCAGCACAATCTGGGTCTGGGTCACCTTGGCCACCAGGACATCGGAGCCGTCTCGCACCGAGGTTTCGATGACAATGGTCGTCCTGCCTCGGTGCAGGACGGTGGCCGTGGCCGTCGCCGCGCCGTTCCTTACTCCACCCACAAAGTTGGTCTTGGACTCGATCGTCGAGGTGCCACTGGCATCCTCGGGCAGGTTCAAGAAGGCACACGCCCCCCCGGCCGAGTCGGCCAGGGCCATGATGGCGCCACCGTGGAGCAGGCCGTTGCTGGTACACAGCTCCGGCGACCAGTCCAGGGCCAGGACCACGGCTTCTGGGGTATAGCGCTCGGCTCGCAAGCCCAAGGTGGCGGCCAGTGGCATGGCTTCTCGCACCAAGGCCGTGGCGGTTTGGTCGGTCATGGGAACAGCATGCCCGACAATCCCGGGGTCCGGGGTCCGGGGTCCGGGGTCCGAGGTCCGGGGTCCGGCTTCAGTCCAAGCCCAGTCGGACCAATTGATCGGCGGGTGCCTCCACACTGACCAGAGCGTCCCGCAGTAGGTCGGCCATCTCGGCTTCGCCTTTGGTCCCGGCCCGGTCTTGGTTCTCCTCGGGGTCGGCGTCGAGATCCCACAGGTGGTTGCCCCCGAGGGGAGCCCGGCCCCAGAAGGGGAGGAGATCGCGAGGGGCATAGGGTTGGCGGATCACCGGCACGGTCGAACCGGGCATGCGGTCCAACCAGGCCCGGTCGTCGGGCGGGGACAGTCCCAGCTCGGGGTGACCGGGCACGGGCATGGTCGACCAGCGGTTGGACCACAACGACAGGGG
>JBOGIG010000039.1:0-3507 GCA_050742455.1 Acidimicrobiales bacterium | reverse complement strand
CTCGGCAAAGTCATCGCAATGGCAATAGAATCCGTCCAGACAAAGGCCTACTTGGGGCTGGTCAGCTGGGAGGGCGTAGTGGCCAAGCAACGCGGGCACAAGCAAGATCCAAGTCCGACTCCGAGTCCGAGGTCGGGCACAATCACCAGACGCCAGGTGCTCAAGGCCGGAGCGGCGGCTGGGATGGTGGGCGCGGTGGGGACATCCCTGCGGCCTTCGCACGCCCGGCTGATCGATGCCGTCCTGGCCCGTTCCAGCGCCTCGGGCAGTCTCGGCGACATCGAGCACATCGTCATCCTCATGCAGGAGAACCGGTCCTTTGACCACTATTTCGGGACGATGCCGGGGGTGCGCAACTTCGGGGACACCAAGTCATATGCCTCCTTTGCAGGGGGCCCGGCCACCAATGCGGGCACGGTGTTCTCACAGACGATGAAGGACAGCAAGGGCCATGCTCTTTACACCCTGGCCAGCGGTGAGACATTCCTGGATCCCTTCGAGCTGGTGAGCAATCCGCCCACGGTGGCCGGACAGACCATCAACGACATCACCCATGACTGGGGTCCTCAGCATCTGGCCTGGAATGACGGGTCTATGGACCAGTGGGCGGTGCAGCACCTGTTGAACGACCCGTTAGCCAAGTTGCAGTTCGACAACGTCTTGGGGCTACCGGTCCCGGGCATATCGAACGTGCCCATCGGGATCCTCACCATGGGCTACTACCGCCAGCATGACTGCCTGGCCTTCTACCGGGCCCTGGCCGATGCCTTCACCATCTGCGACGGCTACTTCTGCTCCGTGCTGGGACCCACCGATCCCAACCGGCTCATGTGGATGTCAGGCAGCTTGGGGGCCCACTCCGGCGACCGGGGGGGCCAGGTCCTCACCACCTACGTGCAGAACCGGGAACAGCTCTTGGGAACCCTCGACTGGCCGACCATGCCCGAACTCCTGACCGACCACGGGGTCAGCTGGAAGGTATACCAGGACCCCACTTCAAATGTCTTGTTCAACGTGCTCGACTACTTCAAGAACTTCACGTCACCATCCAACCTGGCCCAGATCAACAACGTCGCCAACGGTTTGACCCCGGTCTACCCGGTTCAATTCGTGGCCGACGTAGTGGCGGGAACCCTGCCCAAGGTCTCCTGGATCCTGCCCCCGGCGGAGAGCTGCGAGCATCCCGCCACCCCTCCCGAATACGGCGAGTACCTGGTGTCGCAGATCCTTGAGACGCTGCTGCTCAACCCGGCCGTGTGGGAGAAGACGATTTTCCTTGTGGTCTACGACGAAAACGGCGGTTTCTTCGACCACGTTGCCCCACCCACGCCCGGCCCCACGGTGACCAGCCTGGGCGATCTACCCTCAGGCTCGGGGCCTGGTGGGCGCCTCGATGGCGAGTACCTTTCCACCACCTCCCCCCACAACGCCGCCGGTGGACCGCCAACGGACTGGAGCGGAGTGCTGGGCCCGGTGGGGCTGGGGTTCCGGGTACCCGCCCTGGTGATTTCCCCGTTCAGCGCCGGTGGATGGGTGTGCTCGGATACCTTCGATCATATTTCGACTCTCAAATTGATCGAAAAGGTGTTCCTGAAGCAGGGGACCATCCTGGGATCCGGCGGCCTACACGTGTCCCCGTGGCGTTACGACACGGTGGGCGACATGACCAGCGCCCTGCCCAATCTTTCGTCACCGGAAAGTGCCGTGCCTCCCCTGCCGGCCACCTCGTTGCTGTTCCCAGGCGTGGCCGCCCAAGCGCTGCTCAATGCGCTCGGCACGGTCGATCTGGGTCCGGCCTACCCGCCGCCGGCCAAGAACCACGGCCTACCCGCTCCCGACCCCGACTCGATCAAGCGCAAGGCCACCTGACTCACGCCATGAGTTTGCGGGGATGGCGGCCTCACGCCAAGAGCTTGCGGGGATGGCAGCCGTCCACGTAGCCGATGAACGGCGGGCAAATGTTGTAGCCGAGCAGTTCCTGTAGCCGCTCGGGCAGGGTGGCGGCCAGCGCCGGCGGCACAACGAGGACATGATTCTCGACTGGGCGCAGCCATCCGGCGGCGTAGTGCAGCACAACCCCCAGCCGGACCCGGTCGGTGTGATTCGCGCCTCCTCCATGCCACAAGCTGCCGAGATAGATAAGCGCCGTTCCCGCCGGGATCTCGGCTGCGACCGTCTCGGTGTCTGGTCCCGGCCTTTCGTCGGTCCAGCGGTGGCTGCCGGGGACGAGGCGAGTGGCGCCATTGGCTTGGGTGAAATCCTCCAAGGGCCACATGACGTTGACAACCAACTCCGGATGGGGCCGAACCAAGGGATAGATGGCGTCATCGGGATGAAGTGGCTGGGCCCCCTGCCCGGCTCCGATGGCGATGGCGGCTGGTGCGCTTAGCTGGTAGTGGCCCAGTACCTGGTCCAACACCCCCATCACTACAGGGTGGATCGCGAGAGCATCGAGGGCCCGGGTCTTGGCGAACAAGGCGTACACCCGACGGGTGGAGCGGCCCTCGAAGTCGTCGCGTCCCTGGGGCGTGTGTTCCAGGATCCGGACCAAGTCCTCGCGAGCCGTGGCCACAATTGCGTCGCCGGCGGCATTGGCCATGGTGGCGTACCCATCTCGCCCGAGCTTGGCCACGATGTCGGCGACCGCCATATTGTCCACCATTTTGCCTCCGGAGCATGTACCCTCCCTAAGGGAGTGTCTGACTATTGTTGACCCTCCAGAAGGGAACGTCAATGGCGAACGAAATCAACCCAACGCAGGGCTCGCTCCTGGGTTTCCTCTTTGATGGACCCAAGACGGGATGGGACCTGATACAAGAGGTCCAAAAGGGCCTCGCCCGCTTCTGGAATCTCACTCCGAGCCATGTCTACCGGGAGTTGCGCAACCTAGAGGAGCGCGGCCTGATCGTCGGCGGCCTGCCCGAGGTGCGTGATCGCCGACCCTTCACCATTACCCCGGACGGCCGATCGGCCTTCACCGCCTGGATCGTCCAGGATCCGCCTGCTGAGCAGATCCGTTTCCCGCTTCTGGTATCACTGTGGTTCGGGCGCCATCTCGACCCGTCCACCATGGCCGGTTTCATGGCATCCAGCCGGAAGGACCATGAGCGTCGCCTCCGCTCATACCAAGTCGTCGAAGCTCCCGATGAGCACACCGGAGCCGTCCTGTCCTTCGGCATTGCCTACGAAAAGGCGGTGATCGCATGGCTGGATGGCCTTTTGCATCCGAACGACTCTCCTTCAAACAACCATGATGCCCAATAGGCCGTCCTGGCTGCCTTGGCCAGGGCGTGGCTGCCTTCGCCCCCACTGCCCGCCCGTTGTCGCCCTTTCGGTCAGGTGCCCGCCGGCCGCTGGGCCCGTTATCGCCTTTCGGGGACTGTTACACCCTTCCCGTATCATTCAGGGTATGTACGAACACCAGTTCGATCCGGGATCGGCCCCTGGCAACCCCGATGGCGGCGCCTTCGTCGGGGTCGATCCCGACCGTGGTCCCAACCCCTATGG
>JBOGIG010000038.1:0-5617 GCA_050742455.1 Acidimicrobiales bacterium | reverse complement strand
CTCAGCCCGACTGAGCTCGGCGCTCCGAGATTCGCCGGCGTAAGGCTTCCAGCCGTTCGGCAAAAAAAGGCTGGCCCATCGACCAAATCTGGGCGTTCAGTTCCAGTTCCACTGCCTCGCCATGGTCCTGGACCTGGGCCATTTGAGCCAGGGTGGCCTTGGTCCGCCGGGACAGGGGGGCGGGTACGTCGGCTGCCCCTTGGGCCAGCTCGCGCGCCCGGTCCACCAGACTGGCGGCCTCCACCACCTCCAAGGCCAGTCCGGCCTCGACCGCCGATGGGCCGTCGAGGACTTGGCCGAACACAATCATGGCGGTGGCCCGCCCTTGGCCCACCCGTCGCTGGAGCATCCAGGTGTGGCCCCCGCCGGGGTGAAGGCCGATGGACAAGAAGCGGGTGTCGAAGCGGGCGGCCTCCGAGGCCAGGATCACGTCGCAGGCCAGGGCGAGGTTCATCCCCGCTCCCACCGCCGCTCCGTTCACCGCGGCCACGGTGGGCAGCGGGGACCGGCTGATGCGCAAGAATCCCTCGTAGATACGCCCCAGGCGGTCTCGTGACCCCCCGTCTCGTGACCCGCCGTCTGGTGACCCGCCAGCTCGTGATCCGCTGTCTTGGAGGGCGCCGAGGTCGGCACCGGCGCAGAAGGCTTTTCCCTCTCCGGTGATCACCACCGCCCCTACTTCCGCGCCGTCGGCCTCCAGTTCATCGAAGGCTCGGCCCAGGGCGTCGACCATGCCGAGACTTAGGGCATTGCGCCGATCGGGGTCATTGAGCGTCACGGTGGCCACCCGGTCCTGCATGGCCACTCGTAGGAGTTGGTCGGCCTCGGTCACGACGTCGGCTGGCTTCTGATCACGGCCGGCGAATGGCGAAAGAAGTTCTCCACATCGGTCTCGAAATGATACGCCGGCGGTTGCCGTCCCACCCCACCTCGCAGCCGGCTGGCCCGGGCGAAGCACTCCACCGCCCCGGCCGAGGTATAGCGGTACTGGAATCCGGTGTTCTTGAACTTGCGGTTGTCCACTCCGCGGCCATAGCGGAGCAGGTTGAGCATCTCGGCCGGGAAATCGGCCAGGCGCAGCCAGCTGAGGGGGGCCACCGACCACTCGGTGAGCAGTGGGATCAAGGGCACTATGCGAACGGCGCAGATGTCGGCCACCTCGCTCCAGGGCAGGCGCCCATCCCCGGCCACGTTGAAGGTGCCGGGCACTTCGTTGTGGGTAACGTGCTCCAGGGCCCGCACCACATCGCCCTCCTCTACGAATTGCATCTGGGGATCGAAGCCGAACACGCCCGGGGCCACCGGCCCGGACAGGGCCTTGGATATGGGGGTTGTGATGTCGGCTCCAAGGACATTGGCGAAGCGCAGGACGGTGACCACCACCTCGGGGTTGTCTCGGGCAAAGTCCCGCAGGTATCCCTCCACCTCGAGTAGGGAACGCTCGACTCGGGTGTTGGCCGGTCCGCTGCGCCGTGATTCCTCCCTGAACCAGGTGGGATCGGTGCTGGCGGAGCCGTAGACCAAGGTGGAGGACTTGACCACCACGTGGCGTACCGAGCTGGACGAGGCACTGGCCGCGGCCAGAAGGTTCATTGTCCCAATGACGTTTATTTCGTGCAGGCGCCGCGCGCTCACCCGGGTCGAATCCACCGACAAGATGGTGTGCACGATGGTGTCGGGTTGGGTGGCCTTCACGATGCGGGCCAGTATCGAAAACCCCTGGTCGGCCCGCACGAACTCCGTACGCTCCAGCTCCACCTGGGGAGCCGCGGTGTCCACCCCGATGATGACCTCGACTCCTGGATCGGACTCCAGGGCCTGGGCAACCCGGCCTCCCCAGAAGGTTCCCAACCCGGTGATGAGAATGCGCCGGCCCATGCTCAGCCGAACCAAATGCTGCGTCGGGCGGACAGCATGTCGTAGAGGTTCTCCTGAAGCCTGACCCGGATGGCCTCGGCCTCCTCCATGATATGGCTGCGGGAGTAGCGGTCCTGATCCGACGGGACCTCGAAGGTGATGGGGTCCAGTACCCGCAGCTTGAACTTGGCCGGGAAGTACCCCAGGGTGCCCAGCACCGGGCCGAGCAGGAGTTGGTTGGCCGTTATGGGTAGGTAGGGGAGGCGGAGGGCTCGGGCCAGACCGGGGAGCTTGGTCACGATGGGCATCGATTCCTCGGCCCCCACCACGGCGATGGGAACGATAGGTACACCCGAGCGCATGGCGATCTCCACGAAGCCGCCCCGCCCGAACCGGCGCAGCTGGTAGCGCTCGTTCCACGTCTTGCCCGGGCCCTTGTTCCCCTCGGGAAAGACCAACACCAGCTGACCCTGCTCGGCCAGCAGGCGGTAGGCGTTGTCGGGATGAGCAGCGACCCCACCCATCCTGTTCCATACCGTTCCGACCACGGGCAGGGATCGGAAGAAGTAGTCGGCCAGCCCGTAGACCGGCCGGGACAGCTCCTCCTCGATGCCGTGCATGATGGCTGGTGCATCCGAGGGAATGGCCCCGGCATGGTTGGCCACCAGCAGGGCGCCCCCCTCTGTCGGTATCTTCTCCAGCCCTTCCCATTCCACCCGGAACCAGTTGCGGTAAATCGGTCCGTACAGGAGTCGGGCAAGCCGCCGGGCCCTATCCGAACGACCCCACTCGTCCACGTCGGACTTGCGAGGGGAGTCCAAAGGGATCTGGCCGATGCGGGGCATCGCCACCAGGGCGCCGCCCTGACTCGCCGGCGGGGCTGGGCTCTTTGTCCGATTAGCCGCCTTGAATTGATTTGCGCCACCAGTCACCGGTCAATGCTATCGAGCCCCGGGGCGGCTGTGCCTGAGCGCCGAGGCCGGCTGTGCCTGAGCGCCGGGGGCGGCTGTGCTTGACCGGAGCGCCCCGGCCCCGTACCGTCGCTTCTCATGCCGATCAATCCCGATGCCGTTGGATCCAAATCTGAACCTTTCGAGAGTTCGTGGGACTCCAAGGACTGCCTTCTCTACGCCCTCGGGGTGGGCGCCGGACTGGACGAGTTGTCCTTCACCACCGAGAACAGCAAGGACATCGACCAGAAGGTGCTGCCGACCTTCGCCGTGATCGCCGGAATGGGGGGCAACGGTGCCATCGGCAAGATCGGATCCTTCAACCCGGCCATGCTCGTGCATGGCGAGCAGGCCGTCACCCTCCACGGTGAGCTGCCACCCCGAGGAACGGTGCGCACCTCGTCGGAGGTCGTCGGCATCTACGACAAGGGCAAGGCCGCTGTGATCGCCGTGGAATCGGTGGCCATCGACATAAAGACCGATCAGCCCCTGTTCACCAATCGGATGTCGGTCTTCATCCGGGGGGAAGGCGGTTGGGGGGGGGATCGGGGGCCATCGGCGGGGGACAACGCAGTCCCCGAGCGGGCACCCGACGAGGTCGTAACCTACGAGACCCGGCCCGACCAGGCCCTGTTGTACCGGCTGTCGGGGGACCGCAACCCGCTGCACTCCGATCCGTCCTTCGCGGCAATGGCCGGGTTCGACCGTCCCATCCTGCATGGCCTGTGCACCTACGGCTTCACCGGCCGGGCCCTGCTCCACGCGCTTTGCGATTCGGACCCGGCTCGGTTCAAGTCCATGTCCGGTCGATTTTCCAAGCCGGTCTACCCCGGGGACATCCTCACCGTGTCGATGTGGGTGGACGGGGACTCGGCATCATTTCGCACCGAAACCCAGAGGGGCGAGATCGTCATCGACTCGGGGCGCTTCGAGCGAAGCTGACCCGGCCCGGCTGACCGGGCCCGGCGGTGGCCCAGCCCGGCCGACCCAGCCCGGCGGTGGCCCGGCCCGGTTTCAATCCGGATTCATGACCAGGGCGCGACCGGCCAGGGCGAAGGCCACGATGGCGGTGCCGATCGACCCGATCAGGTAGGTGACGAAGGAGCCCTTGACCACCGCGGTGACGACCTGGTGGGAAAGGTTGAACTCGTGCACACGACCCCTCACCCCCAGCACCGAGGCGATAATGATGAGAACGCTGAGCACCTCGGTGATCCACAGGGCGACAGCCCGGGTCCCGGGATTGCCCCGGTCGCCCCTGACGAATAGGGGCAGGGCTACCAGCACCACTCCGAGGATGAGGGCGACGTTGTTGGCGATGTTGATGTTGGAGGTAAAGGCCACCCCGATCCGTTCGAACACGTCGCCGGGCAGTCCGGCGGGGCCGGTGCTGGGAAAAGCCAGACCCTGATAGATGGCGCCCAGGAACTCCAGGGCTTGGACGGCGATAAGGACCAGCCCGGCCCGGACCGTCCAGGTCGCCCACCCCGGCCTCGAGCCACCGGTCGGTGCCGGCGGGTCCGCCTGGAACTCTGATGTCTCCGATGTCTCTGATGTCTCTGATGTCTCTGATGTCTCTGATGTCTCCGAAGTCTCCGAAGTCTCTGATGTCTCCGAGCGGCCATCGACGGTTCCCGAGGCCGGTGCGGCCTCCGGTTCGGTCACGTTGGGTTGTTCCAGTTGGTTCTCGTTATCCATGGATCAAGCATGCCTCCGATCGGGACCCTGGGGTGACCATTGCCCCCCGTTCCCCCCGGAGTCCAGCCGTGGGCGCATTGCCCGGATCAGCTGTGGATGTATCGTCAGGTCGAGGCCCGGGTGGCGTAATCGGTAGACGCGGGGGGCTTAAACCTCCCTGGTCCGAAGGGACCGTGCGGGTTCGAGCCCCGCCCCGGGCACCGCAACCGCGCCTATCGACGATGGAACGGCTCCTGCCGTCCGGCAGTGGTTGGTCCAGCCTGGGTCAGTGCAAGGGGCGCGGGGCTAGTCAGCGAGGGCGGTACACGTCACGACGGTGCTCGATGCGCACGACGACCACCTCGGCGGGCTCCTGGTGTATGCGGTAGAGCACCCGGTAGGTCCCACGACGTGCTGACCACAGCCCGTTCAGCTCCTCGCGCAGGGGCTTGCCGACCCGCTGGGGCCGTTCCACCAGTGCGGTGGTGAGGAAGTCGATCACTGCAGCGGCCACCGCCTCGGGAAGTCGCTCGGTGAGGGCGCGCCGGGCGGGTGGGGTGAGGACGAGCTCGTAGTCGACCTCCTCGCTCACCGGCGAAGCTTGCGGACCGCTTCCACCCCTCGCACGACGTCGCCTCGGGCGTAGGAGGCGTCGGCCTCCCGGATGTCGGCGAGGGCCTCGGGATCACTGAGCACCGAGAGGGTCTCCTCTAGCTCGGCGAGGTCCTCCGGGCTGACCAGGATGGCCACGTCGCGACCATTGCGAGTAATCGTCACCCGCTCGTGGTGGCGCTCGACTCGATCGACTACGTCGGAAAGGTGGTCCCGGACCGCCCTCAGTGGCTCACTGGTCACGGCCACAATTGTGGCGCACGGCGCCATGACTGTCCACTGCCCTCACCGCAGGAGTCGGGAAAGGCGCCGGTCGGCCAGGGGCTTGCCGCCGGTCTGGCAGGTCGGGCAGTACTGCAGCGACCTGGTAGCGAAGGCCACCTGGCGCACGGTATCGCCACAGACGGGACAGGCCTGGCCCGTACGTCCGTGCACACGCATGGACCGCTTCTTCTCGCTCTTGAGATCGCCGGCGCTCAGACCGACCGAGCGCGCCACGGCATCGGTCAGTACCCCCACCA
>JBOGIG010000037.1:0-2891 GCA_050742455.1 Acidimicrobiales bacterium | reverse complement strand
GGGATCGATCGGGCGCCAACCGTGACGGGGGACGAGGGCCGCACGTAATAGGTGATGTCATAGCGGCTCTGGCCATCGACGGCCACGCTTATCTCATGAATCCGGGCATCCAAGGTGGCGTCGAGGGTGTAGGTGCGACCAGCCCGGATGTGAAATGGGGCGCCGTCGAACCACTGGGCCCCCGGGGCCTGGAACAGGTAGGAGAAGTCGACGTTGCCGTGACCGAGAAAATGCACGGCGAGGAAATCGCCTTGGCCCGGCGAACCGTTGACCAGCAGTGGCTGGCGGGTGCCGGCCGGAGCGTTTGGAAAGGTCACCCGCAGGCGGTAATGACCATCGGCGTTGGTCCGCTCCACTGCCTTCCACTCGTTGGTGTTGGACTGGTACAGGCCGGCACAGTCGTTCACTATGAACAATTGGCCCTCGGGTCCCACCCTCGGGAGGCTCGAGCCAGAACCCACCCCGACCGGCGGGCGGCCAAAGAGATGCTGATCCAGGCTCTGCTGGAATGAAACAAACCCGGCACGGACCGGTTGGGGCACGGTGGGGGCCAACTGGCGTTGATAGAACAGCCCCAGGGAGAAGTTGGCCCACATCCCGAAAAGACCGAGTAGGCACAGAACGGTACCCACGACAGGGGCCATGATCTTTCGCCATTGCGGCGTCACTAGGCATGACCCCGACCCCGACTCCACCCTGTCCGCGACGCAGCGAGAGAGCGCCACGTGCTGGCCAACCAGGGCAGCCAGGATGACCAGGGGCATGAAGTCGGCCAGGTAGCGATTGGCTACGTAGGCAATGGCAAACACTCCGATCGTCCCGACTGCGGCGCCGATCATGGGTAGGCGCAGCAACCCCAGTCGGGGATGGCTCCGGGGGCGGAAAGTGGCCCCCAGGCCGACCAGGCCCAACAGGAACAGGACAGGCATGGTGTCGGTAACCGAAGAGGCAAAGTCCAAGGTGTCGTAGCGAACGTGGCCCAACACCGTGGCCGGGCCAGGGAAGTTGAAGAAAGGGAACAACCGGCCCACACTCAAGGCGTCAGGTCTCAGGTATGCCAGGAGTCCGGTCGGAATGAACTTGGCCCCGAACAGGCTCCCCCCGTTTGCGGCCAGTGCGGCCTGCCGGGATGGGCTGAGGGGAGTGAACACTTGCTTGTCCAGGGGCAAGCTGAACAAGGTGTGGAACTTCACAAAGTTGATAGCCACATAGAGAACCACCGGCACCGCGCAGGCCAGGGCCAGCCCGGCCAGGAATCTGGTTTGACGGTGGCGCGTCCAACGACCGAGGTGGAGAACCAGGACCAGACCGATGGCCGCCACCGGACCGGCACCGACCGAGCCCCGGGTCAGGATGGCCAGGGTGGCCAGTATCCCCGCCCAGGCCAGTGTGCGTCCCGAGGGCCGCATCAGGAATCCGACCAGGAAGTCGAAGGCTCCCAGGGCCAGTGCAGCTCCCCACATCTCAGCCTCGTGGTAGATGACTACCCGGCTGGCCAGAAAGAAAAGGACACTGCCGAGGCCGGCCACCACCACAAACAGGCCGGCCGCCAAGGCCTCACCCTGTCCTACTGGCTCGGCCCCTCTTACCAGGGAGCGGATCTTCCAGCTCAGACGGGAAATGAACAACAGAGCCAAGGCGAAAGCCACCAGCATCGAGATCGAGGTCAGCCGGCCATCGAGACTGTGGGTGAATATCAACACCGGCATGCGCAGGACGGCGGGCACCGGTCCGTAGTACATGTAGGTACGGGCACCTATGCGGATTCCTTCGATGGACAAGACGCCGGCGGGCATGTCCCAGTGGCCGTGCAGCAATGCTCGGGCCTGGGCGTCGTAGAAATTGGAGAACTGGTATCGGCCCAGGAAGTCGAACGTCCCCCCGGTCACCATCCAGGCAAAGGCGGCCACGGCCAGAACCGCACCTATGAGACAGGCCCGGTTGAACCGGGCCTGGTCGTTGTCCCGAACTAGGCCCGCAACGTGGGCCACGCCTCGCCTCTCACCGCGGCGTCGGTGCCCCCATCCATGAAGATGACGGAGCCGCAAAAGAATCCGGCTTCGGCCGACAACAGGTAGGCCAGCAGTCCGGCCACTTCCTCCGCCGTGCCCGCCCGCCGGGCCGGGATGGGAAAGATCTCACCCAAACCCAGGATGAACTCCATGTCCTTGACCGTCATTGGTGTGGCGATGAGCCCTGGGGCAATGGCATTGAGGCGGATACCCGATCCGATCCAATCGGCGGTCACGGCCTGAGCCCGGACCCAGTGGGCCAGGGCCAGCTTGGTGGCCGGATAGTTACTCCCGGGAAATCGCCTCGCGAGCTCTCTGGACTCGGACTCGTCACCCGCCAGGCAGGCCGCCGCCACTTCGGGACCGACCCCGGGCTGGGTGGTGGTCGAATTGGAACTGAGAGCCACGGCTGATGGCAAGTGGCCCCGGCTCAACAAGGGCCGCAGACCATCGAGGGTGGCCACCGCCCCGAAGTAGTTGATCGACACCACGAGGGCTTCGTCGCCTCCGGCAATTCCGGCTGCAGCCACCAGTCCATCCAGGACCCCGCTGCACGCCTTGGTCACCCCTTCGATCATGTCCAGGCGACCTTCCGGGGTGGCGAGGTCAGCTACGACTTCGGCGTCATGCTGGTCCACTCCGATGACCGTGTGGCCGTCGGACTCCAGCCTGGCCCTGGTGGCTAATCCGATCCCGCCCGCGGCGCCCGTGATGGCGATGGTGCTCACTTGGTCGATCTCATCGCCGGAGTCTGCCTGCCCCAGGCCTCTTAGTTCAACCGGCCTCTTCGTTCAACCGGCCTCTTCGTTCAACCGGCCTCTTCGTTCAACCGGCCCGGCGCCGCCACCTCATGGCCCCGAGCTGATTCTTTGGGCCAGG
>JBOGIG010000036.1:0-2297 GCA_050742455.1 Acidimicrobiales bacterium | reverse complement strand
CCTCGAATCCAACGGCAGCGTGTGGGCCTTTGGATACGGGGCGGCGGGCCAGTTGGGCCAGGGCAATACCACCTCGTCCCTCACCCCGGTCCAAGTCCCGGGCTTGAGTGGGATCGTGGCCATAGCGGCGGGCTATGACTCCGCCTATGCCTTAAGCGCCAACCACTCCCTTTTCGCCTGGGGCGACAACTCTTATGGCCAGTTGGGCAATGGCACCACCACCAACGCCACCACTGCGGTCCCGATCACCGGCCTAGGTGGCGTAAGGTCACTGGCCGGGGGAGGTTTCCACGTCATGGCCCTTGACGATTCGAATACGGTCTATGCCTGGGGCGACAACTCGCACGGCCAGTTGGGCAATGGGACCACCACCGACTCCCACGTCCCCATCGCCATCCCCGGGCTTGGCCATGTCGTGTCCATCGGGGCGGGGGCCTTTTACTCGCTGGCCCGGCTGGGAAACGGCACCGTGTTTGCCTGGGGCGACAACACCTATGGCCAACTGGCCAATGGCACCACCACCGACTCCCATGTACCCATCGCCATACCGAGCCTGGCCAACGCCGTGGCCTTGGGACAGGGCTCGTCGGCCTCGGACAGCCTCATCCAAGGATCCGACAACTCCACTCAACGGGGTGGACCCGAGTGGGCTGTTCTGCCTAATTCACAACAGCCAGGTCGGGTGTCTGGGTGGGGGCATCGTGCACTATGTGACCCAGCACCCATTGCAAACTGCTGGCCTGGTCCTCGGGGTGGCGGCAGCCGGGACAGGATTCGGCGCGATTGTCGAAGGGTCGGTCGCCCTTGGTGCTGCATCGGGCGTGCTGGGAGCATTGAGCGGAGCGGCGGACATCCCTGAATGCGTCAAAGGCAATGTTTTTGGCTGTGCCGGGGCTGCCGCCGGAATATTTACTGGCATTCTTGGTGGTGTGGGAGCTGGCGCGATTGCACTAACGAAGGCCGGATCCTTCTCGGAGGCGAGCCTGGCTGACCTCATTGGCCAGGCTTCCGGTGCCTTTGGTTTCGCTGGTGGCGTAGGTGGATTTAGCTTCGATGTCCTTCGATCATGTACCTCTTGGACTGGAAAGAGCTAAGGGTCCACGACCAGTTAGTACGCGCGTAGTATCGTGAGGGTGTGGAGGTCACCGCCCAGGGACTCGCGCGATTCTTCGAGGTGGTCCTGCCTCACATGGACGAGGTCCAGCGCAGGGTGGTGGGTGGTGCAGTGTCGGAGATGCTCGGTCGCGGCGGGAAGACGGCAGTGGCAGGAGCTTCGGGCATGAGCCGTAACACCGTCATCAAGGCTGCACGCGAGGTCGCCGCGGGGATCGAGCCGGGCAGCCGGCTTCGGGCTGTCGGTGGCGGGGACAAGCCGCTCATCGATAAGCAGCCCGGTCTCTTGGAGGCCCTCGACGAGCTGGTCGGTCCCGAGACCAGGGGCAACCCGATGTCGCTGCTGCGTTGGACGTCGAAGTCCTCGACGAGGCTCGCCGGCGAACTGGCCCGTCAGGGTTTTGACGTGTCGGCCCGCACGGTGCTGCGTTTGTTGCACCAGCTGGGCTACTCGCTGCGGGCGAACGCCAAGGTGACCGAAGGGGCCCAGCACCCCGATCGCGACGCCCAGTTCGGCTATCTCAACGACCAGGCCGCCGGCTTTTGCGCGGATGGCCAGCCAGCGATCAGCGTCGACGCCAAGAAGAAAGAGCTGATCGGCGACTTCGCTAACAGTGGGGTGGAGTGGCAGGCCGCCGGGGAGCCCGAACGGGTCAGGGTGCATGACTTCATCGACACCGAGCTCGGCAAGGCCATCCCCTATGGAATCTACGACCTGGCCAACAACGAAGGCTGGGTCAGTGTAGGAGACACCGCGGACACGGCCGAGTTCGCCGTCGAATCGATCCGACGGTGGTGGAACGCCATGGGCAAGCAGCGTTTCCCCGCTGCGACTCGCTTGCTCATCACCGCTGACGCGGGCGGCTCGAACGGCTACCGGCTAAGAGCCTGGAAGGTGCATCTCGCCGAACTCGCTTATGAGACCGGGCTCGACATCACGGTGTGCCACTACCCGCCGGGGACCTCCAAGTGGAACAAGATTGAGCACCGCATGTTCAGTTTCATCACCATGAACTGGCGGGGCCGACCCCTCACAAGCCTGCGGACCATCATCGAGCTGATCTCGGCGACGACCACGACGACCGGGCTCGCCATCCAAGCCGCCGACGACCCGAACTGGTACCCGACCGGCGTCAAGATCACCGACGCCGAACTGGCCGCCCTTCCGATCGTCCCCCACCAGT
>JBOGIG010000035.1:0-1565 GCA_050742455.1 Acidimicrobiales bacterium | reverse complement strand
CACGACCATTGCCGACTTCGACGCCAAACTTGCCCACATGACTACCTGTGTCATCGTCGGCTCGTCGACCACCAAGGTGGTGGCCGGCCACATGGTCACGCCTCGGGGATACCTGACATGACAACCGTTGCCGTACCTCCCGTCAGTACGGGGGTGGAGATCTCGACCTCCTGCACCGCCTGTGGAATGTGCCTGGTCACCTGCCCCACCGGGGCGCTGGTGCCTGCACCTGAGCGTCCCCGGGTCTTCAACGACTCCTGCACAGGATGCCTGGCATGCATCGAGATCTGTCCGACCGGCGCCATCAGCGAGATCACCAGGACCGGGACCGGGACTGTGAGACCATGACGATCGGTCCCCACGTCATCGAAGCCGAGAGCTATCGGATCCTGGCAGAGCGGGTTGACCTGTCGGGGTGGGACCCCGATGAGGCCGCCGTCCTGGCCCGTATCATCCACGCCAGCGCCGACGTCGAATATGCCCGCACCGTTCGGTTCACCCCGGGGGCCGTCAGGGCAGGAGTCGAGGCAATCAGGGCGGGAGGGGTGGTCATCGCCGACGTCGAAATGACCCAGCGAGGTATTTCGTCTCTCCCGGCCCGGTGCTACCTGAGCGAGGTCGAGGCCGGCCCAGGTGGATTCCCCACCCGTAGCGCCCTGGCCATGCGTTTGGCCGCCGAGCGCCACCCGAAGGGAGCAATAGTGGTGGTGGGTTGTGCTCCCACGGCACTGGACGAGGTGATCCGCCTGCACCGGGAGGGCTCTTTCGCCCCGGTGGTTGTGGTTGGCCTCCCGGTGGGCTTTGTGGGAGCCGCGGAGTCCAAGCTCGGCGCACGCCAGAGCGACCTGTCGAGCATTACCAATCAAGGAGAGAAGGGTGGCTCGGCCGTGGCCGCTGCCGCTATCAACGCCATGGCCCGGCTGGCCGGCCGCGCCGTCGAGCCCGTCGAGCCCGTCGAACCGGTCGAGCCTGTCGAACCGGTCGCGGCCCCTCCGACCACTGCCGAGCGACAATGATCGAGCGTCCCGCCCTCCTGCTCATCGGGCACGGCACCCGCTCCGAGGTAGGCGTAGCCCAGTACTTCCAGTTGGCCCAGGCGATCCGGGACCTGGACCCGGAGTTGACGGTGGGGTGCGGCTTCATTGAGCTTGTGAAGCCCACCCTCGACGAGGCCATCGACGAGTTGGTCGTTTCCGGCGTCCAGGCCGTGGTCGGAGTGCCGCTGGTCCTGCTCGGAGCCGGGCATCTCAAGAACGATGGCCCAGTGGCCCTGGCCGGGGGCCGACTGCGTCACCCCGAAGTCTCCTTCTCCTACGCCCGGGAGCTGGGGCTCCACCCCCACGTGCTCGACGTGGTAGACGACCGCATCGCCCACGCGGTGCAAGGTCTTGCCCTGTCCGATGGCCTAGCCGCGTCCGATGGAGGTGCCGAGACGGTCGTCGTGTTAGTGGGCCGAGGATCCAGTGATCCAGACGCCAACGCCGACCTGTACAAGGCAGCCCGTTTGCTGTCCGATTCCCGGGGACTGCCGCCGGTGGAGCCGGCATTTGTGTCCCTGGCTCCCC
>JBOGIG010000034.1:0-19918 GCA_050742455.1 Acidimicrobiales bacterium | reverse complement strand
ACGACTTCGGGAGCGGGGACTGATCCGGCGAACGAGCGCCATTGCCGGCATCGTCGCCATGATGGCTGCATTGGTGGTGCCCGTACTGAGCGCCTCATCCGCTTTCGCCAGCACAACTTCGGCCGGTCCCGTCACACTCTCGAATACCACCGAGGGAGGGACCTCGAACTACACCATTCAAATGACCTTGAGCGCTACCGGCGCGCTCGGCGCTAATAGCACCATCACTTTGGTGGCCCCCAACGGCACGACCTTTTCACCGACGGCCAGTAACTATACCGTTACCTCGTCATCCGGCATCACGGTGGTGACGTCCATGAACAGCAGTACGACGAACAACAAGGTCGTTATCACCCTCGGCGCTTCTTCGTTGGGCAACTCAGCGGTCGTCACAATTACCGCGAATAATGTGATCAATCCGACGACGGCGAGCACGACTTACTCACTCAGCGAATCCACATCCGCCGACACCGTGCCAGCAACATCGAGCAATTACACCGTCACCCCCGGCCCTGCATCCCAGGTGGTCTTTACCATCCAGCCCGGCAACGGCACCGGAGGGGTGGCATTTGGCCAGCCCACCGTCACCATCCAAGACGCCGGTGGCAACACCGTCACCACTGACACCAACGCCATCACCCTGGCCATAGGGACCAACCCGAGCGGCGGCAACCTGTCCGGTTGTTCGGCCACCACCACCACAGGAGTGGCCGCGTTCACCGGCTGCAAGATCGACAAGGCCGGCAATGGCTACACCCTGGTGGCCACGGACTCAACCGACAGCCTGACCTCGCCCGCTTCCAATGCCTTCAACATCACCGTCGGCCCGGCATCTCAGTTGGTCTTTACCACCCAGCCCACCGGCGGCAGCGCCGGCTACGTTTTCGGCCAGCCAGTGATCACTTTGCAGGACGCTGGCGGCAACACCGTCACGACTGACATTTCGCGTCCGCAACTGTCCATCACTACCGGTACCCCCACCTCGGGTGGCCCCGGGACCCTGTCGGGCTGTGTGGGCACCAATACCGCAGGAGTAGTCACCTACTCCGGCTGCAAGATTGACCAAGTGGGAACGGGCTACAAGCTACGCGCCACCGATGGTCTCAAGACGGCCGACAGCGCGGCGTTTGATATCAATTCACCCCCACCTCCGGCCGGCTCCAACCCGCCCGCGCCACCCGCTGGCTCGACCAGTTCGGCCACAGCCAGCTCCAACAGCCCGACGGGCACCGCCACGGCCACCAATGCTGGAACCACAGTGAGCGCCAGCGGCAAGGGGGCATTCACCGTGGCTCAATACGGCTCTGATCCGGTGGGCCTTCCCACCTTTGGCTCATCGGGCCAGTATTTCGATGTCCATGTCGCCCTGGGTAGCAGTTTCACCGCTCTTACCATCACGGACTGCAACCTCAATGGCGGAAACAACCTGCAATGGTTCAACCCGTCGGTCAATGGGGGAGCAGGGGCATGGCAGCAGGTGGTCGGCGCCCCCGGGCCGACATTCACTGACACCTCCCCACCCTGCGTGATGGTCACTTTGGGTCCATCCACCGCTCCCAGCCTGGCTCAACTCACCGGTACGGTCTTCGGCGTATCGGGAGCTCCTGCTACTCCTCCCACAACACCCCCGGTCACTCCCCCCGTTACCCCACCGACAACGCCCCCGACCACTCCCCCTACTGCAGCTAGCGGGTACTGGAGCGTCGCATCCGATGGCGGCGTGTTTGCCTATGGAGGAGCGGGCTACTACGGCTCCGAAGGCGGCAAGGCTCTCAACGCCCCGATCGTTGGCCTGGCCGCCACGCCCGACCACCATGGCTACTGGCTGGTGGCTTCAGACGGAGGGATCTTCAGCTTCGGCGACGCCTCGTTCTTCGGCTCTACCGGGGCCATGCGCCTAAACCGGCCAATCGTGGGCATGGCCGCCACTCCTGACGGCCATGGTTACTGGCTGGTGGCCTCAGACGGAGGGATCTTCAGCTTCGGCGACGCCTCCTTCTTCGGATCGACCGGAGCCACCCACCTCAACAAGCCGGTGGTGGGCATGGCTGCCACTCCTGACGGCCATGGCTACTGGCTGGTGGCTTCAGACGGGGGCATCTTCGCCTTCGGCGACGCCTCCTTCTTCGGCTCTACCGGGGCCATGCGCCTAAACCGGCCAATCGTGGGCATGAGTTCGACACCTGACGGCCATGGTTACTGGCTGGTGGCCTCAGACGGAGGCATCTTCAGCTTCGGCGACGCATCCTTCTTCGGATCGACCGGGGCTGTGCACCTGAACAAGCCGATCGTGGGCCTGGCTGCTACATCTGACGGAGGGGGCTACTGGCTGGTTGCTTCCGACGGCGGCGTCTTCGCCTTCGGCGACGCCCCATTCGACGGCTCGGCCGGCAATCTGCGCCTCAATGCCCCAGTTGTGGGCATCGGCGGTTTCTGAGGCCGGTCAGCCTCCCCGGCCACCACCGATCAGGCCGTCGTAGAAGATATTCTTCTCCTAGACCACCGTGCCGGTGTGGGGGGCCACGATCATGGTGCCTCCGCCGATGTAGATGCCTGCCCACGTGCCGCACGCGGTCGGTGCGGGCCTGGTGTCGGCGTCAGCAACGTGACCGCCGACGAAGTGCTCACCTTCTTGCGCCGGGCCGAGCGTCATCCGTTGGGACCGGTCGGACGCAATGACGTCGAGCGAGCTTTGCGCGGGCCGATCGAAACTTCGGGCCGCCGGCTCGGCGCCGATCCTCTGTCAATCATGGCCGACGGGACCCGGGGCTACCCAGATGGCCGACATCCGACGACGCCTCGACGTCGACGTCAGCCAGTACCGCCTTCGGTCAGCCTACCCGGCCACCACCGATCAGGCCGTCGTAGTAGATGTTCTGCTCCTGGACCACTGTGCCAGTGTGGGGGGCCACGATCATGGTGCCTCCGCCGATGTAGATGCCTACGTGGTCGACAGGCTGGAAGTAAAAGACCAGGTCACCTGGCTGCAGATCCGAAATAGGCACCCGGGTGGTGTCGTCATATTGGGCCTGGGCCGAATGGGGCAGTGAAACCCCGGCGTGGCCGAAGGCCCACATGACCAGTCCCGAGCAGTCAAAGGAATCCGGTCCGGCGGCCCCGTAGACGTAGGGCCGGCCCAGGGCCTGGTGGGCCCAGTACAAGACGGTCTTCACCATGCCTGCGCTGGCGGGCGGAGGGGGTTGGCCTGAGTAGGCATTGGCCGAGCCCCCGTAGCGGTAAGTCTGGGCCGCCAATTCCGCCTGGATCTTGGCCGCTTGGGCGGCAGCCACCTTGGCTTGTTCTTGTCGCACCAGCACGGCCAGCTGGCCCTTGACGCTGTCCAGGGTGGCCTGTTCCTGGGTGGCCAGTGCGGCGGCGGCCTGGCGGGACTGGCCTACCGCATCCAGGGCCTTGTGGGCTGCTGCTTGGGCACTGGCCAGATCGGCCTGCTTTGCCGTTAGGACCAGGCGAAGGGTATGGAGCCGGTCGATGGTGTCCTTCTCGTTGCCGGTGGCGGTGTCCAGGTAGTTCTGGCGCAGGGCCAGCTGGGATGCGCTTCCCTGCACCAGATCCTGGAGGGTCGAGACATTGCCCCCCTGGATGAAGTCCAGCACGGCCTGCTTCTCGAGCTGGGCACTCACCGCGTTGTATTCGCCCTGGGCTTTGTCCAAGGCCATCTGAGCCTGGGTGACGGCGGCGTCCACGGCTTTGGCCTTGAGCTGGGCTTGGTTGTAGGCCTCGTCCAGCGCCGACATGCGCTGTTGCTGGGCGGCTATCTGCGCCACCAGCTGGGCCGCCTGGGCCTGCTTGTCGGTGATGGGCGACGCGGACGCAGCGCTGCCCAGGACCGGGACGGTCAGGACGGCCACGAGGGCCAGGCTTCCCAAACCCTTGAGGGTCGAGGTTCCCAGCAACGCTCGGGCCGTCGTGATTCTCGGGGAGAGGTTCACAACGGGACCCGAAGCTACCAAACCCTGTTGGGACGCGCCAACATAGCCAGCATCTACCAATGCCTGGCTGTAGCCGCGGGTTGCCACAAGTGACCTACCCCCGCCCACCGGTGGTCAAACATCGAGGCGGCGAATTTATCGGGACCGGCCCCTCGGCTACCGTGCCGGACATGTCCGAGTCACCGCGCCAGCCTTCCGAATTCCACCAGTCAGAGGAGTCCGTGACGCCCTCAGGGGAGTTCCGTACCGAGCACGATTCGATGGGGGAGGTCCAGGTTCCGTCCCGGGCCCGGTGGGCGGCCCAGACCCAGCGGGCGGTCGAGAACTTCCCCATATCCGGCCTGACCGTGGACCGGAGCCTCATCGCTGCCCTGGCCACGCTCAAGGGTGCGGCGGCCAAGGTCAACGCCCGCCAGAAGACCATCGGGACCGACGTAGCCCTGGCCCTGTCCGAGGCGGCAGCTCGGGTGGCATCGGGCGAATTCGATGCCCACTTCCCGATCGACGTCTACCAGACCGGCTCGGGTACCTCGACCAACATGAACATGAACGAGGTACTGGCCAACCTGGCCGGCGAGAAGCTGGGTCGGGAGATCCGTCCCAACGACGAACCCAATGCCAGCCAGTCGTCCAATGACATGTTCCCCTCGGCCATTCACGTGGCCGCCGCCTTGGGCATCACCGGTGATCTCATACCGGCCCTTCATCACCTGGCTGCATCACTTTCGAAGAAGGCCCGCCAATTCAAGACGGTGGTCAAGTCGGGCCGCACCCATCTGATGGATGCCACCCCGGTCATGCTGGGCCAGGAGTTCGGGGGCTACGCCGCCTCCGCCCGCTACGGCATCGAGCGGCTCAACTCGGTGCTGGCCCGGGTGGGGGAGCTGCCGCTCGGGGGGACGGCGGTGGGGACAGGGCTCAACGCCCCCAAGGGATTCGCCAAGGGCGTTATCACCGAGGTGGGCAAGACGACCGGTCTGGCCCTGACCGAGGCCAGGGATCATTTTGAAGCCCAGGGGTCGCGCGATTCTTTGGTCGAGGCGTCCGGGGTGCTGCGCACCATCGCCGTCTCCTTGTACAAGATGGCCAACGACCTGCGCTGGATGTCGAGCGGCCCCCGGTGCGGCCTGGGTGAGATCCACCTCCCTGACCTGCAGCCCGGGTCCTCGATCATGCCGGGCAAGGTGAACCCCGTCGTGCCCGAGGCGGTGTGCCAGGTCGTGGCCCAAGTGATCGGCAACGATGCCGCCGTGGCCTTCGGAGGGTCGGCCGGCAACCTGGAGCTCAACGTGATGCTGCCGGTGATCGCGCGCAATCTGTTGGAGTCGATCCGACTGCTCGCCTCGGTGAGCCGGACCCTGGCCGACAAGTGTGTGTCGGGCATCGAGGCCGACGAGGAGCAGTGCCGGATCCACGCCCTGTCATCGCCCTCGATCGGGACCTCGCTCAATCCCTACATTGGCTACGAAGCGGCAGCCAAGGTCATCAAGACGGCGCTCGCCGAGGGCAAGGACCTTCGCACCGTCGTGCTGGAGGCCAAGTTGATGAGCGAGGCCGATGTGGACAAGGCCCTCGACGTGGCGGCCATGACCAAGGGCGGCATTGTCAGGTGAAATGAGGCGCCGGGGAGTCCTAAGCTCGGCCATGGCCCTGATGCAGGTGAGCGCGGGCGTCGAGGAGGTTCTCGGCGCCATCCGACAGGACGGATACGCCGTGGTTGAGGGAGTGTTGGACGCCGGCGAGCTGGCCGTGGCCAGGGACGAGCTCTACCGGATCCTGCGGTCTACGCCCCAGGGACGCAATGCTTTTGAGGGTTTCGGCACCCAGCGGATCTACGCCCTGTTCGCCAAGACCCGGGCCTTCGACAGGGCCGCCACCGATGCCCTGGTTCTCGGCGTGATGGCCGGACTGATCGGCGATGCCTTTCAACTGAGCGGCGCTACCGGCATCCACATCGGTCCGGGTGAGGTGGCCCAGGTCCTGCACTACGACGACGCCATCTATCCCCTGCCTCGCCCTCATCCCGACGTGGTGGCTTCCTCGCTGTGGGCCATCGACGACTTCACCGACGCCAACGGCGCCACCCGGGTGATTCCCGGCAGCCACCGCTGGGTGGCCGAGCAGGCTTGCGCCGAGACAGTGACTCTCCCGGCCGAGATGCCGGCGGGCTCGGTGCTGTTCTATCCGGGCTCGTTCTGGCACGGTGGCGGGGCCAATGCCACCGCCGAACCCCGCCTGGGCGTGCTGTTGAACTATGTGGCGTCGTGGATCCGGCCCCAGGAGAACCATCTGTTGGCCGTGCCCCGGTCCACCGTGGCCACCCTGCCCGAGCGGCTGGGCGAGCTGCTGGGGTACAACATCTGTCCCCCGTTCATCGGCTATGTCGACGGGCGCCATCCCCGCCGGGTCCTAACCGGTGCCGATGACTAGATTCGACTGAGTGCACCCCATCGAGCTGCTGCGATACGTGGCTCGCTCGGAGGGCGAGGGGCCTTCACGCTTCGTCCCCGAGGCGGCCGGGGCCCTGGCCGCGGTCGGCTCGGATCCCCTGGCCCTGGTTCCGGCGTGCAGGCGCCTCCTGTTTCGCCACCCCGAGATGGGACCGCTGTGGTGGCTGGCGGCTCGGATGCTGGCCGCGACCAATCCCCGGGCCGAGGCGGGGAATTGCGCCGATGCCATCACCGATGACCCCACGCCGCGCGACCTGGCGCGGGAGCTGCCGGAGTCGGCCCGTGTCGCCGTGCTGGGTTGGCCCGAATTGGCCGGTGCCGGCTTGGGCCGGAGGGGGGACGCGAGCGTCCTGGCCATCGACGCCGACGGGGGCGCCTACGGGTTGAGCCGATGGCTCGGCCGACAACCGTGTTTGATCGAGGAGGTGCCCGAGTCGGGCCTGGGGGCGGCGGTCAGTGCCTCGGACCTGTTGATCCTCGAAGCGTGGGCGCTCGGCCATCCCCTGGCGCCCGGACGGGACCGGGAACCGATGGGGCGGGACGGGGAGTTCGTGGCCATCTCCGGCTCCCGGGCGGCGGCGTCGGTGGCCCGGGCCGAGGGGATTCCTGTGTGGTTGGTGGCAGGCGTAGGGCGGGTCCTTCCCGACGCCCTGTGGTCGGAGCTGGAGTGGCACTTCGATCAGGCCGGGGCGCCCCCCTGGGAACGAGGCGACGAGATCGTGCCTCTGGATCTGGTCGATGTGGTGATCGGCCCTGGTGGTGCGGCCGATCCGGCCGAGGCCCTGGGGAGGGCCGACTGCCCGGTAGTGGCGGAGTTGCTGGGTCATTTTGGATAGAGCGCCCGGGCGGTGGTTCGGACCGGGACCCATTGGATAGGGTCACCATATGGGCCAGATCATCGAGTACCCCAGCAATGGATCCACCGGTCAGGGCTACCTGTCGGCGCCGACCTCGGGCTCGGGCCCGGGCGTGATCGTGATCCAGGAGTGGTGGGGCCTGGTCGATCACATTACCGACGTGTGCGATCGCTTCGCCGCAGAAGGCTTTGTGGCGCTGGCCCCCGACGTCTACCGGGGTGAGACCACCACCGAGCCCGATGAGGCGGCCAAGAAGATGATGGCCCTTCAGTTGGACCGGGCCTCACGGGACATGAGCGGCGCCGTCGACGAGCTGCGCCGCCGGTCCGGCCACGAGACCGTCGGAGTGATCGGGTTCTGCATGGGCGGCGGCCTGGCCCTGGTACTGGCGTCGGAGCGTCCCGACGCGGTGGCCGCCTGCGTGCCCTTCTACGGCGTGATTCCCTGGCCCGATGCCCAGCCCGACTACTCGTGCATCACTGGGGCGGTCGAGGGACATTTTGCGCAAAATGATGACAGCGCCGGTCCCCAGGTAGCCCGGGAGTTGGAGGACAAGCTGCGAGGCCTCGGCAAGAGAGCCGAGATCATCGTGCATCCCGGGTGCGATCACGCGTTCTTCAACGACACTCGCCCCGACGTTTACAACGCCGCCGAGTCGGCCAGGGCCTGGGCCTCGTCGCTGGCCTTCCTGCGCGCCAACCTGGCCTGAGGGGCGCTCCGGAGTCCCGCCCGTGAGCGCCTTGGCAGGGCAGGTGGGTCCCTCCTAGAGTCGGGGTATGTCTTTTAGAACCAGAGATCTCCCCCGTCGATCCTGCCTGTCGGTGCCCGGCTCCAGCGAGCGCTTCTTGGAGAAGGCCCCCGGCCTGGCCGCCGACATGACGTTCTTGGATCTGGAGGACTCGGTGGCCCCCTTGGAGAAGGAGGCGGCTCGGGCCAAGGTGGTCAACGCCATCAAGAACCAGGACTGGGGCTCTCGGGTCATGTGCGTGCGCGTCAACGCCTGGGACACCCGCTGGACCTACGCCGACGTGATCGAGGTGGTGGGCAACGCCGGGGAGCGCTTAGAAGAGATCATGCTGCCCAAGGTGCAAAGTGCCGCCGAGGTGGTGGCGCTTGACCTGTTGTTGACCCAGGTCGAGATCAACGCCGGACTTCCACCGGGCCACATAGGCATCGAGGCCCAGATCGAGACGACCCGGGGACTCATCAACGTGGAGGAGATCTGCGCCGCCTCTCCCCGCATGGAGACCATTGTCTTCGGCCCCGCCGACTTCGCCGCCTCCATGGAAATGCCCGTGCTGACCGGAGGGGTCCAGATCCCGGATTACCCGGGCGACCACTTCCACTATGTGTTCTCAAAGATCCTCATGGCGGGACGGGCCAATGGCCTACAGGTCATCGACGGCCCCTTCCTCAAGATCCGCGAAGCCGACGCCTTCCGGGACTATTGCCAGCGCACCAAGACGCTCGGCTATGACGGAAAGTGGGCCCTGCACCCCGACCAGGTGGCGATCCTCAACGAGGTGTTCGCCCCGACCCAGGAGCAGTTCGAGCGGGCTTGGGCCATCCTCGACGCCTACAAGGAGGCCACCGAGGGCGAGCGCAAGGGGGCTGTGATGTTTGGGGACGAAATGATCGACGAGGCCAGCCGCAAGATGGCCCTCAAGTTCCTGGCCCGGGGGGAGCGGGCCGGCCTCAAGCGGTCGACGGTGGCGGGATCGGCGGACTGATGGATACCCGCCCGCCTGCAGGGCCGGACCGCTTCGCCTCATTCGACGGGGTGGAATTGGCCTACTGGAGCGTTGGCGACACCACCGGGGATCCGGTGCTCCTCCTCCACGGCTTCGCCGCCGACTCGGTGATCAATTGGTTTCGACCTGGGGTGGCGGCGGCCCTGGTCCAAGCCGGACTGGGCTTGTTCGCTCTTGATGCCCGGGGACACGGGTCCTCCGACAAGCCTCATGACCCCAACGCCTACACCGGCGATGCCATGGTCACCGACGTCGGCGCCCTGGCTGACCATCTCGGCCTCGAGCGCTACATGGTGGTGGGCTACTCCATGGGCGGGGGTACGGCTCTGAAGGTCGCCGCCATCGAGCCCCGAGCCACCCGGGTGGTGGCGGCCGGAGTAGGGGCCCGGGGACGGGGCCGACCCCGCCGCGAGCAGGGCCGGTCCGAGGCTGGCCGGTCCGAGGCTGGCGGGTCCGAGGCTGGCGGGTCCGAGGCGGATCGCCCGTTGGACCGGGGGGCCATCTCGCGGGCCATGATCGCCGGCGATGCCGGTTCGATCTCGGATTCGGCGGGGCGGGCCTTTCGAGCCTTTGCCGAATCGACCGGCGCCGACCTGGCCGCCCTGGCCGCAGTGGCGACCGCCACCGCAGCCGAGGATCCCCCACGGCTGGGCGACGTGAAAGCGCCGCTGCTGGTGGTGGCCGGAGACGACGACGACATCGCCGGGGATCCCTACCGTTTGGCCCTGGCCATCCCCGGCGCGCGAGCAGCCGTCGTTCCCGGCAACCACCTGAGCGCCGTGGGCACTCCAGAATTCAGCCGCCAACTCGTAGACTTCCTTACCGGCACAACTTAGAATCCGGCAATGCCGGACAACCCGGCGGTCACGGGTACCGGCCGACCGCTCGACGATAAGCACTACGAGCACGCCTGCCTGCTCGCTTTGAGCGAGTCGGGATTGGTCCCCACCGCTCGCCTGGCCGGTTGGCTCGAAAGGGCTGGGAGCGCTTCTGCCCTGTGGGCCAAGCTGAGGGCAGCATCAGCCCGCTGGTCCGATGACGCAGTGACCCAGGCCGCGCTTCTCGGCTGGCTCGGCCGTCTCCAAGCACTGACCCCGGGCGGCGATCCCGCCTGGGATCGTGGCCCCGCCGGGAATGACGATCCCGCTTGGGATGGTGGCCCCGACCATCCCCCGGTCCGCATGGTCAGCGTCCTCGACGAGGACTTTCCTGACAACCTGCGCCGTGTCCGCAACCGCCCCGCCTTTGTATTTGTTCGGGGCCGGCTCGAGGATGGCGACTGGCGAGCGGTTGCCGTGGTGGGCACCCGGCGCCCGACTCCGCCCGGTCGGGCCCAGGCTGCCCGGTGGGCCGGGGACCTGGCGCGTGCCGGGGTGGTGGTGGTGTCGGGGCTGGCCTTAGGCATAGACACCGAGGCCCACCAGGCCGCACTTGCCGCCGGGGGGCGGACTATCGCCTGCCTGGGCACGGGGATCGACGTGACCTACCCGCCGGCCAACTCTGACCTGGCCTTGCGAATCGCCCGGAACGGGGCCTGTGTCACGCAGTTCTGCCCGGGAACACCCCCCAGGCGGGAGAACTTTCCCCGGCGCAATGTGGTGACCAGCGCCATGGCGGTGGGGACGCTGGTGGTCGAAGCTTCGGCTCGAAGTGGGGCTCGCATGCAGGCCCGCTTGGCCCTGGAACACGGCAAACGCCTCTATCTCCCGGCGGAGTTGGTCCGCGGCCAGGAGTGGGCCGCGGCCTACGCCGAGCGGCCCGGGGTGTTGGTGGTGGAAGATGCCGGCGAGGTGGTGTCCGACGTGGACGACATCGCCTCGACCCAGGCGGACTTCACCACTCAACTTCGCCTCGTCTAGTCCACCGTGGGCCCCGGCCCGACTCGCCCTGCTCCCGGCCCGCGCCCTGGCCCGTCCACGGCGGTCTCGCGCCCTGGCCCGTCCACGGCCGTAAGGCTGGATCTGGCTCAGGCCTGCGTTCCTGTCCCGGGTTGGGGCGCGTTCGGGGCATGCGGGCACTGCCACGGCCCGGCCAGGGACGGCTATGCCACATGCCTGAGCTGTGACCGGGTCCGGGCCCAGGTGTCATATCCGGCGCCGGTGATCGTTCCCGTCAGCCTGTGCCGGACAGGCTCGGCCCTGTACCGGAGCCTGTGGGGCTACAAGAGCCCGTGGGTCGACTCTCCCACCCGCCGGAGCGCCAGGATAGGGATCGCCTCGGTACTGGCCCGGTTTCTTGACCACCATGGCTCGTGCATCGCGACGGCAGCCAGAGGGCAGTGGGACCTGGTTACTTGCGTGGCGTCGTCGCGCCCCCGCTTGGGACCTCACCCGTTGGCCCAGATCCTGGCTTCGGTCCCACAGGCGCTCGGGGGAGAATTTCGCGAAATACTGCGCGCCCGGCCGGTCCCTTCGCCCGCAGCCGCAGCCGCAGCCGCCCCCGCCGCCGGCGGGGTCCTGGGCCACAACCGGGCTCGGGACGATGGTTTCGAAGTCACCTACGCCGTGGCTGGTAGGCGGGTGCTGATCCTCGACGACAGCTTCACCACCGGGGCCCGCGCACACAGTGCGGCATCAGCGCTGGCTCTGGCCGGGGCGGATGTCGTCGCGGTGGTGCCGGTGGGCCGGGTGGTCAGGCCGGAGTTCGCCACATTCGCCCACCGGCTGTGGCTGCGTCAGGAGGCGCAAACCTTCACCTTCGCCCGCTGCTGCCTGGAGCCGGACGAGCCGGCCTGACGGGTCAGCCCGCAGCCCACCCAGGCCTGCGGCCCAGCCTTGCGGATCAGCTCGCAGCCCACCCCGGCCTGGCGGCTCAGCCCTTGGTCTGGGTCTGGGCGGCCGCGGTCAGGCGCCGGGCGATGACTTTGAGGGCGAGGGTCTCGTCGGCGCCCTCGAAGATCGACAGGACCCGGGCATCGACGAAATACCGGCTGACCGGGAACTCCTCGGCGTATCCCATGCCGCCATGGATCTGGAGCGCTTCCCTGGTCACCCACTCGGCCGCCCGGCAGGCGTAGGCCTTGACCATGGATGCCTCTAGCGCTCCCTCCCCCTCGGCCATGAGCCGGGCTACTTGATAGGCGAATTGGCGGTTGGCCTGGATGATGGCCGCCATGCGGGTGAGCTTGGCCCGGGTCAGCTGGTAGTCCCCAACGGCCGCCCCGAACACCACCCGGTTCTCGGCGTAGGACCAGGCTGCCTCGTAGGCGGCCTGCATCACGCCGACGGCCCGCGCCGCGGTCTGCAGGCGCCCATTCTCGAAGCCCTCCATCTGGAGGTAAAACCCCTTGCCCTGACCATCAGAGCCACCGATCAGGCAGTCGTTCGGTACCCACCAGTTCTCCAGGGCCACTTCGTAGGAGTGCATGCCCCGGTAGCCGATGGTATCGATGGCCCGGCCTTCCATCCGTCCCGCCCCGGCGCTTCCCCCCGCCCCGGCTTCTGCCCCGACACCATCCCTCGCCCGGGTGCGGTCCTGGTGGAACTCGAAGCCGTGACCGTCACCGGCCGGCTTGGGGACGATGAACAGGGAAAGGCCCCGATGGGCCTTGGACCGGTCGGGATCGGTGCGGGCCAGGAGCATCAACACGTCGGCCCGGGCTGCAAAGGTGCACCAGGTCTTTACCCCGTTTATCACCCAGCCCTCACCGGCACGGGTGGCTGTTACCTTGAGCCCGGCAACGTCCGATCCGAAGTCCGGCTCGGTCACGGCCACGGCGGCAAGCGTCTCGGCGCTGGCAAGCCGGGGCAGCCAGTGCTTCTTCTGCTCCTCGGTGCCTCCCTTGACCAGTGCCCGGGTGAGGATCTCCGGCCGGGTGATGAGGGATCCCCCCGCCCCGAGCGAGGCCCGTGACAATTCCTCGGTGGCGATGACCATGGCCATGTAGTCGCTGACGCCGCCTGTGGCGAAGCCCCCGTAGTCTTCGGGCACGCTCAGGCCGAATCCGCCCATCTCGGCCAGGCCGGCGATGATTTCCTCGGGGATGTCGGTGTTCTCCCGGTGTATGCCCTCGGCTGCGGGCGCGACCTTCTCCTCGGCGAAGCGCCGAAAGGTGTCCTGGACCATGGTGAAGTCCTCGTCGAGATGGCGTGGACCGGTCTCACCGGCCATGGCGGCCAAGGTTGCGGGATCCCGCCAGGCCCCCACGAAGGCCATGGCCGGGTCCAGCCGGCCGGATGGGACCGACCACAACTCCTCACGTCCGAGGATGCGACAGGCCAGATCGTGGACGGCATCGGCCACGAACACGCAGGCCAGGCGACCCTCTACGTCCCCCTTGGCCCCGTATTCCAGCATGGCTCGGGCGTTGTGCACGGCGGAGGCGGCGTGGGCCAGGTCGTAGGCAAGGACCTGGTCGGCTTCGATGTCGCTTAGGTGGGACGCCGTGTTGTCGATGACGGACTGGGCCAGCTCTGTGGCGGCAGCGGCAGCGGAAAGATCAGCTCGGGGTGGCATTTAAAGCTCCTAGGTCAACCAGCAGGAACAAACTATCCGGGCGGTCGGCGCCCGATCACGGTGACCAGAGCGGGCAGCACGACGGGGTCCTCGCCGGGATGGACCTCGGTCAATGATTCGAGGTAATCGGCCACTGCTCCGGGCCCGATACCGGCGGGCGCCTCGGCCCACGCATCTATGACCTCCAGGCCGGCCGAAGTGGCCAGTGCCGGCAACAGTGCCCCGACGTCGGGGTGGAGAGCATCGGGCATCGACAGGACTGCGCCTCCCACCCGGCCTGTCGAGGTGATGGGCTCCTGGGCCACCACCCAGCCTCCGGGCTTGACGGCTCGGGCCATCGACCCCAGGGCCACTGAGGGTTCGATCACGTGCATCAACAGGAAACGACAAAATGCCAGGTCCACCGCTTCGGGCAGGACCAGCTCCTCGGCCCGCTGCGTGATGGCCAGTACCTGGGCGTGTGCTCCTGCGGCCCTGGCCGTGGCGTCTCGGGACCACGGGTCGGAGTCCACGGCGTAGACCCGGCCGGTCCGGCCGACCACTTCGGCCAGGGCCACGCTGACGTCGCCGCCCCCGGCGCCGACATCGACGCAGATCCAGCCGGCACCCACGCCGAGGCGGTCCAGCGCCGTGGCCAGCGGGCGCCGGTATACGTCGTTGCGGAGGCCGAAGCTCGTCATTGGCCCGGGCGCACGGAAGTCAGGCTGAATAGCCGATCGCAGATACGCACAAGATCAACCTGCCTCCCCGCAGAGGTGTTCCCTTTGGCAGAGGCGTGAGCTGGGCTACGGGCCGGCCCCGGTCGGTGATCTCGATCACCTCGCCCAGTTCGACCAACCTGAGTAGTTCGCTCCACCCCTGCTGCAATTCCCGCACTCCTACCGACCGATTCGCTGGCCACCTCGATATTAGGGGGGATCGGTGCGTTCGGGTGGAATGTGTAGGTGATCAGTTGTCGTCGTGCGCCGTCTGGATGGACGCCCGGGCATCATCGATGCGGATGAACATGCGGCCGTGCTCGTCGCCGCGGATCTCCAAAAAGCCGAAGCGCCCGTAGAAACTGCGGGCCGAATCGTCGATGGGGTCCACCGCGATGAACCTCGCCGCTGCATGCTGACCGGCGGCGGACGCCTGAACAATGGCGTCGACGAGCAGGTCGCGGCCGAGACCTTCCCCCTGGCGGGCTCCGTCCACCGCTAGCCGAGCGAGAAGGACCAGGCCGAGCTGATAGCCGGGAAGCCCTCGTCCCAGGCGTGGGGGGAGCTCGTCTTTCATCACGCCACCCATCGTGAGCGCGTAGTAGCCGATCACGACACCGGCGTCGTCAAGGAGCACGAACGTGCGAGACAGGTCCCGACGCTGGTTCTCCAGCGCATGAGATCGCAGCCAGTCATCGAGCGGCTTCACGCCACAAGCGAACTGGCTCAGCTCATGTCGTTCTTGAAGTCGCTCGACTCGCATCAGTCCGAGTGCTTCAAAGCTCGACTCTTGCGGATCTGGTCGACCAACTCCGTAAGCGGTTTGGGCGGACCGTCGAGCGCAGCCAGGAACCGGTCTAACGACTCCTGCTGCAGCCGTACCGTTCTGTGGGCGTCCACGATCGTCTCGGCGTCCGCGACCGCCCGCCCGAGGAGGAACTCCGACACGGACACGCCGAGCAGACCAGCTGCCTCGGCGATCAGGTCGTCGTCGCTCGACGACAACCGCAACTCCCGACGATGATCCTTCGTGACCATGAGGTTACCTCCTGTCCGTACGAGTGTACGGGATTATCGGTTGGTGTCAAGCGTCCTCTCCTGACCGTGTCAAGCGGCCTCTCCTGACCAACGTCACTGCCTACGGTGGGAACACCTGGTCCAACAGGCGCTTCCTCACGCAGGGGCGTCTGGGGGCGTGGGTGCTTTCGTTCCGGTTCTCATCGAGACCGTGAAGGCCGGATCGGCCCGGCTATGCCGACGCTAGATTGGCAACCGTGAAGGTAACCATGTTCCTGTGTGATTCGGCCCAAGTGTCCGAAGGCAAGCTGTACATCCTGGGCGGGGGGTGGAGCGTGACCGGACCGGCTCCGGCGCCCTCGGCTATTGCCTTGAAGATCGACGTGGGCTGGAACGAGGCGGACCAGGCCCACCACTGGGAGTTGTTCCTGGTCGACGCCGACGGGAAGGATGTGGTCCTGGACACCCCTGACGGTCCCCACCCGGTGGAGATTCGGGGCGACTTCCAGGTGACCAAGCCGGTCGGGGTGCCCGAGGGAAGCCCCATCGACGTGGCCCTGGCCGTAAACATCGGCCCCCTGCCCCTCCCGGTGGATGGCCGGTTCCTGTGGCGACTGACCATCGACGGGGTGACCCAGGAGAACTGGCAGTTGGCCTTCTCCACCCGCCCGGCCGGGGTCGTCGAGGTATGACGGTATTCGACCGGCCATTCGGTCGGTACTTTGAGGATTTCGAGGTTGGCGACGTCTACCGGCACTGGCCGGGCAAGACCATCACTGAGTACGACGATCACCTGTTTTGCATGATCACGATGAACCACCATCCTCTGCACACCAACGCCTACTTTGCCGAGTCCGAGACGGTGCACCACAAGAACGTGGTGGTGGGCAATCTGGTGTACTCATTGGTTCTCGGTCTGAGCGTGCCTGACGTGAGCGGAGCGGCCATCGCCAACCTGGAGGTGGAATCCCTGACCCATGCCAAGCCGACGTTCCACGGTGACACCATCTATGCCGAGAGCCAGGTGCTGGACAAGGTCGAGTCCAAGTCCAAGTCCGACCGTGGCATCGTCACCGTGCAATCCAAGGGGTTCAACCAGCACGGCGACGAGGTGTGCTACTTCCGTCGCAAGGTAATGGTGTGGAAGAAGGCTGACGCCCCCGAGCGTCGCCGTCCCTACGCCGACGATCCCTGGAGCTAACCGCCAGGTTCTGAGTTCTCAGGTTCCCTCGGCCAGGAAATCAATAACGAGGTCGCCGACCTTCCCCGGTTGCTCCACGTGGAGGAAGTGTCCGGCGTTGGCCACCACTTCCATCCTCGATCCCGGTCCGAGGAATTCGGTGGATCCATCGGCCACGCCCACCCCGACACAGCCGTCATCGGCTCCGTGCAGGTAAAGGGTTGGCTGGGGGGTAGGGGCGCCGGCGGCGGCCTGCTCGGCGGCGAAGTCGGGGTGGTGCAGGGCGGCGTTGAACATGGCCCGGTAGTAGCCGATGGCCGCGGCCAGGTTGGCCGGATCACGAAGGCAGGGCTTGAGCAGCTCCAGGTCTTCGGAGGCGTCATAGCCCGGTGACCAGTCGGCCCACAGCCGGTCGATGAAGGCCAGGTCGTCGCCCCCAACCACCGCTTCGGCCAGGGGACCCTGGAAGAAGAATGTGTACCAACTGCGCTTGAGCTGATCGAAGTTCAAAAAGCCCCGAGCCAGTGCCCCCGCCGGCGGTACCGCCGAGGTGACGACCCGGCGCCATCTGTCCGGGGCGTGGGCCGCGGCGCCGTAGGCGGCCATGGCGCCCCAGTCGTGCCCGATGATCACGGCATCGCCCCCGCCTCCGAGGACGTCGTGCAGGGCGATGGCATCGGCGATCAGCGCACCGCCCTGGTAGCGCCCGGCCGGGTCCAGACCGGTCGGTGCGTAGCCCCGCATGAACGGGGCCACGGCCCGGTAGCCGGCGCCGGCCATCCTGGGCAGGAGGTGGCGCCACGTCCAGGCCGAGTCGGGGAAGCCATGCAGGCACAGGGCCAGTGGTCCTTCCGCCGGCCCTGCGGCCAGGTAGGCAAAGTCGATCCCGTTGGCTGATGTGTGTTTCTGATCCAGGCTCACTCCGTCACGTTATCGACTCGGGTTCAACTTTGAGGGCCCGGCCCCCGGTTTGACCCGGCCTCAGGTTTGACCCGGCCTCAGGTTTGACCCGGCCCTCAGGTTTGGCCGGGCATCGGCCGATATTCACGGATATGGCAACGGACCGTCTCGACTCCTGCCTGGCCAAGCTGGCCCGGCTGGGAGGCTCTGATCTGCACATCAAAGTGGGATCTCCCCCCCGGGTGCGCGTCGACGGGGCCCTGTTTGTCCTTGAGGACGAGGAACCCCTCACGGCCGAGGAGACCATGGCGATGGCCGGCTCGGTGATGCGCCCAGAGATGGCCGAGCACTTCGCCCGCCACAATGAGGCCGACCTGGCCTACGCCGTGGCCGGACTGGGCCGATTTCGCGTCAATGTCTTTCGCCAACGTGGATCGGTGGCCATGGTGCTCCGACGGGTGGTCCAGTCTGCCGCGCGCTTCGACGAGCTGGGCCTTCCCCCCGTGGTGGCCAAGCTGTCGGAGGAGCAGCGGGGCTTGGTCCTGGTCAGCGGTCCGACGGGATCGGGCAAGACCACCACGCTGGCTGCCATGGTGGATCACATAAACCGGTCGCGCTCGGTCAATATCGTCACTATCGAGGATCCCATCGAAGTCCTGCACAAGGACCAGCTGGCCTCGATATGCCAGCGGGAGATCGGCTTTGACACCGAATCGTTCGCCAGCGCCATGCGGGCTGCCATGCGCCAGGATCCTGACGTCATCCTGGTGGGCGAGATGCGCGACATCGAGACGGTTTCGGCGGCCCTGTCCGCGGCCGAGACCGGCCACTTGGTCCTGTCCACCCTTCACACCATCGACGCCACCGAGACGGTCAACCGCATCGTGGACTTCTTCCCCCCCTACCAGCAGCACCAGGTCCGGGTGGCCCTCGCCGGCGCCCTCCGGGGCACCCTGTGCCAGAGGCTGGTGCCCCGTTCCGACGGCATGGGCCGGGTGGTGGCCATGGAGGCCATGGTGACCAACGGCCGGATCCAGCAGTGCATCCTGGATCCCTCCCTCACCGAAGGAATACGCGAAATAATCGCCGACGGTGACTATTACGGCATGCAGACCTTTGACCAGTCTCTTTTCACCCTCTACGAGAGGGGGGCCATCGACATGCGCCAGGCCATGATGGCGGCCAGCAATCCCCATGACCTGAAGGTCATGCTGCAAAAGAAGGGTCTGGCCTCGACCGCGGCCAATTAGTCACTGATCCCGCGGGCGCCATCCGGCTTCGTCTGGGGCTAGCCTCACCAACGGAGAAAGGGGGGGCCGCCCTGCAAGTCAAGTTCTACGGCGTGAGGGGATCATGTCCCTGCCCCTGCGAGGGCAACCGGCGCTATGGGGGCAACACCGCCTGCGTTCTGGTCGAGGCCGACGACCCCGAGGCCGAGTCCATCATCTTGGACCTGGGTACGGGACTACGGGAACTGGGCCTGGACTACCACCGGACCCAGCCCTTCGCCGGCGTCGCCCTGGTCACCCACCTGCACTGGGACCACGTTCAGGGCCTGCCCTTCTTTGCCCCCATCCTGGCCCCGGGGGCAGAGCTTGACGTATACGGGCCCCGACAGGATGCTCGCAACGGCAAGTCCACCTTGGAGGAGGCGTTCTCGGTTTTCATGTCGCCCCCCCACTTCCCGGTGCGCCCCGATGAGCTGTTGGGCCAGGTCCGTTTCCACGACGTGGAGCGAGAGGACTTCTCCATTGGATCGGCCAAAGTCAAGGTGCGCCCCGTGCCCCACTGTGGTTCGACCGTCGGCTTCCGCATCGAGATGGACGGGGTGAGCCTTGCCTATGTGTCGGATCACCAGGGTCCGGTCGACCCCAGGGATCACGATTACATAGACGAAGGTGTGCTGGAGTTGTGCGACGGCGCCGACCTGTTGATCCATGACGCCCAGTACCGCAGCGACGAGTTCGCCCTCAAGTCGGACTGGGGCCATTGCACCGTCGACTACGCCCTCAAGGTCGCCGATCGGGCCGGGGTGAGACACCTGGCCCTGTTCCACCACGACCCCGCCCACTCCGATGATGAGCTGGACCGCCTGCAGGCGGAATGCCAAGCGGCCGCGGCGGGCACCGCCGTGGACAGGGTGACGGCGGCTGCGGAAGGATTGACCCTTCGCCTCGGGTGAGGGTGACCCGCATCCCAACTGGAGATCAATTGTCTGATTTGGAGACCGGCACGGGCCTCGATGCAGGCGCCTCGGGCGCATTGGACGATGTTGGCAACACCGGGGCGCTGGACGAGGCTCGGTTCCGACAGGTCTTGGGCCATTTTGCCACCGGCGTCACCATCGTCACGTCTCAGGATGCCGCCGGGCCGGCCGGGTTCACATGCCAGTCGTTCATGTCGGTGTCGCTTGACCCGCCGCTCGTTGCCTTCGCCCCGGGCCGGACGTCCAATACCTGGCCCCGCATCGCCGCCACCGGTTCGTTCTGCGTGAACGTGCTGGGCCAGGACCAAGAGGACTTGTGCCGGGTGTTCGCCACCAAGGGGGACACCAAGTTCGACGGCGTGGGCTGGAAGCCGGGACCCAACGGCGCGCCCATCCTGGCCGACGCCCTGGCCTGGGTGGACTGCCGTCTGGAGGTGGTCCACGACGCCGGCGA
>JBOGIG010000033.1:0-2303 GCA_050742455.1 Acidimicrobiales bacterium | reverse complement strand
CCGAGGGACCCGGTGACTTCTCTTCCCTGATAGTCGAGCTATTCGAACCGGCGCTGCCTCTCACCTTTCCTTTGTGCGAGCCCGTCAACTATGAGCCTCGTCTGGACCAGTCGGTCTACGCCCAAGCGGTGACTGCCGGGGTCGATCCCGTGGCTCACATGTACGATCTCCTGCTGGCCGACGAGGGCAGGGCCTTCTATGCCCTGTTGGGATCGAACTTCGTCGATGGCACGCTCGGTGTCTGTCGGGAGATGCTCCTCGACGCCAACACCGTTACCGGCCTGGGGGATGCCGGTGCCCACGTCAGCCTCATCTCCGACTGCTCCGCCTCAACATTTCACCTCACCCACTGGGCTCGGGACCGCAGCCATGGCGAGCGCCTTCCCGTTGAGTTGCTCGTGGCCAAACTGAGCGCAGGCAACGCCGACCTCTATGGCCTGGCCGATCGTGGGACCATCGCCTTGGGCAAGCGGGCCGACCTCAACGTCATCGATCTGGACAACCTGCGCATCTGCTCGCCCGTTGTCCACCACGACCTCCCCACCGGCGCCAGTCGCATTCTCCAGCCTGCCGAGGGCTACCTGGCTACTTTGGTCAGTGGCGGCGTAACCCGTCGCCATGACACCGATACCGGTGAACGCCCAGGGCGTCTGATCAGAGGCTCAGCGGCTTAGCCGGCCCTGGACCGCCGCCTATCGCGCGGCGAGCGTGCAGCGCGCAAGCGGCTCTTGACACGTCCAACCATATCGAACTACTCGGGATGTCGCACTACGTGCTACACTGGCTAGATGGCCAGAGACATCACCCAACGACAGCTTCGGAACGACAGCGGTGAGATTATGAGGGGGTTGGATCAGGGCGAGAGTTTCGTCGTCACCCGAAATGGCGTGCCCGTAGGTGAACTCGCTCCTCTTCGGCGACATCGGTTCGTGAGCGCCGATTCTGCCATCGCCATCTTCCGTGGTGCTCCAAGCGTCGACCTCGCTCGGCTTCGAGCCGACCTCGACAGCGTTGCATCCCAGGACCCCGACCCAAGTGCCTGATCCTCAACGCGCTCAAAGGGGGATCATCGATACCTCTGTCGTCGTCGACCTCGAACAACTCGAAGCAGGACAGCTCCCCATGGAGCTCGCCCTGAGCGCGATCACTATGGCAGAACTCGCTGCCGGTCCTCACGCAGCCGGGAACGCTGACGAACGAGCTCGCCGCCAGGACCGATTGCAGCGGGCGGAAGCAGCCTTTGACCCTCTTGCTTTCGACGGGGAGGCGGCTCGCGCCTATGGACGGATCTACGCCACCCAGATCGCGAGCGGACGCAAGGCGCGTGGAACGCGGGCCTTGGATCTCATGATCGCCGCTACAGCCTGTGCCGCGAACCTGCCGGTGTACACGCGCAACCCGAGTGACTTCCAAGGTCTGCAGGGTATCGTGGACGTCGTCGCGGTCTGAATGGCCAGTGGGCGGGCGATTCGGTCAATCGAACTTGCTGGTCCTTGGTTCGAACAAACACTGGTTGCGATCTGGCGCATACAGGCACGCGAACTCGCTCGAGAACAGGGGCGAACCCAGGAACCGGGTCGTACCCGAAATGATGATCTCGGCATCGGGTTCTGAACTACGTTCCCTGAAGTATCCACCTGAGGGTATCCCCGACCGAGGGCCGGACCTCCGCTCCTTTACGACGATGCGGCGTCGCCATACGCCATGTAGAGTTCGCGGGACCAATAGCGGACAACCGGCACAGCGTCGGCCTCAACCAGTTGTACCCGGACTCGGTCGTACTCGTAGCAATTGAGTTCGTACTGGTTGCCCCACGGGTCGACAAGATTGAAAGCCCAGCACAGGTCAAGGTCCACGAGATCCGTCAGCGCGAGGAACTCACCGAGCGGATTCTGGATTCCGCAAGGCAGCGACCGGGCGAACGACATGAAACTATCCGCATCGACGCTGAAGGCAACCCCGGTCTCCTGCGGGACCATCGGGTGGCCCTCGCTCGCCTCGAACAACGCCAGGGTCGTCCGACCGCCATCGGCCGAAATCTGGAGCGGACCACCTTCAAACCCGGTCGCCCAGAAGTCGTAAGCGCCAACTGGTTCGAAGCCGAGATGCTTCGAGTACCACCGGGCGGCCTCTGCGCGATCCGGCACGCGGATGTGCACGTGGTCGAGCCGACCCATTCGGAATACTGACCGCTCTGCGGACATTTCCTCATAGTAGAACACCGAGATCGAAACGGACCGCTTCTTCCGGCTTTCAGCGGTCCTGATGGTCGGTCCCCGGGCTACCGGGAAGACCACCTCCCC
>JBOGIG010000032.1:0-8245 GCA_050742455.1 Acidimicrobiales bacterium | reverse complement strand
GTGGAGAGCGACCGCCTGCCCCCCGCCTGGGCCAGGACCCGGGTGGGGGCCGCGTAGCGGGGCTCGTAGAAGAACAGACGGTCCAGCCCGATGATGTGGGACAGGTAGGCGTTCATGATCCCGCCGTGGGAGACGATGGCCACGGTCTGGGAGGGATGAGCGTCGATGACCCGCTCGATGGCTGCGACGGCACCCTTACGAAATGTCGATGCATCCGTTCCGAAGTGGCCCAGATCATCCCGGCCCATGGCTGCCAGTCTTTCGTCTCCGGTGGCGATCATCTCCTCGATGGGAATGTAGCTGGCCGAGTTACGATCGAACTCGACCAGGGCGGGATCGACGATCACATCCAGACCCTGGACCCGGGCCAGGGGCGCGGCTGTTTCCCGTGCCCGGCGCATGGGGCTTGACCACACGGCGTCGAGGCGTTCACCGGCCATGGCCGCGGCAAGGGCCTCGGCTTGGGCCAGTCCCCGCTGGTGAAGCCCGGGATCGGCTCGTCCCTCGGTGGCCTGGATGCGAACCGGCTCGGCGTGACGGATCAGGATCAGTTCCATGGTTGTGATCCTCACGTTACCGGCTCGGTTGGGATCAGGGCCGGGCCTGTGGTATCCATCCCGGGTGCACCTCAGACGGTCAAAGGCGGCCCAGGTGGTCATTGGCGGCCTGGTAGGAGTGGCGCTCAGCGCCGCCCTGGCGGGGTGCAGCGCTGGGGCGGACATGACCGGAAGCGTGCCTCATCAGGTCCGAGCCTGGGCGGCGGGATCGGGTATGGCCTCGGTCGACGCCTCCCTTGGCTCAACCGCCTCGGCCATCACCGCCGCCGTATCGAGCGGCAATCTGGACGGCCTCAGGGCGGCTTGCACCAGCCTGGGGTCCCAAGTGGCCCGAGCCGACGGCTTCCTGCCCACCCCTGACCAGCAACTGACCAATGACGTCAGTCTGGCCTATGCCCATTTCTACGACGCGGCCCATGGATGCTTGAACGAGAAGCATTCCATCGCCTCGGGGGCCTATCGGCCCTTTGTCTCTGACCTGAGGTTGGCCCACCAGGCTTTGGTGAAGGCCCAGGCCCGTGAGCTGGCCCTAGTGGGGCCATGACCATGCCTGAACCGATCGACCACGCCGATCACCCTGACCACTCTGATCACCCCGCGGACGAGTTCGACCGGCGACGCCGGCGGGTGTTGTGGAAGATGCCGAGCGGGCTATATCTCGTCGGAAGCAGCGACGGCTCTCGGCGCAACATGATGACCCTCAACTGGGCCACCCAGGTGTCTCTCCATCCCAAGTTGTTGGCCATCTCGGTCCAGGCCGACGCCCTGACCCACCAGTTGATCCAGGCGGGACGGGTCTTCTCGCTGTGCATCCTGGACCGCTCGGACCGGTCGGTGGTTCGCAAGTTCACCAAACCCGTGATCGTCGAGCTGGCCTCTCCACCCGAACTGGGGGGCACTGGTCCCCAGCCGCCATACACCATGGCCGGATTCGCGTGCCGGGATGGTGCGACCGGAGCCCCTGTATTGGATCAGGCTCTGGCCTACCTGGAGTGCCGGGTCACCCAAGAGGTCGGGGCGGGAAGCCACACCCTATTCGTCGGCGAGGTAGTCGTCGCCGAATTCAAGAACGCTGCGGCCGAGGAATCCGAGGTCCTGCGTATGGAAGACACTCGGATGAACTACGGGGGCTGACCCTGAGCCGGGGTTGACCCGCCACTCGCCCTATTCCTCGACTACCCCAGCCCGGTGACGCCGAGCCAGGTCGGCGTAAAAGGACGGATTGATCTTGACCCACATCTCGGCCGGGGTGCCCGAGATACGCCGTTTGACCACCGCCGGCGACCCCGCTGCAAGCACGCCGGGAGGGATGGTTGTATTGGAGGCAACGAGGGAGTGGGCGGCCACCAGGCTGCCGGCCCCGATGACGGCCCCGTCCAACACGGTTGAGCCATTGGCCACCAGGCACTCAGGGCCCAACACTGCGCCATGGATCACACAGAGGTGAGCCACTGTGGCGCCGGGGCCTATTTCGGTGGTTACGTCGGGCGGTGAGTGGATCACCGATCCGTCTTGGACATTGGCCCCGGCCCGCACTATCACCTGGGAGCAGTCGGCCCGGATGACTGCGTTGTACCACACCGAGGCCCCGGCCTCTATGACGACGTCGCCGACGAGGGTGGCGGTGGGGGCCACGAAGGCATCGGGATGAACCTGGGGCGAAAGCCCTTCGAATGAGAACAGGGGTGGCATGCCATGGCGAGGTTACCGGCCCCGGCCCCGGACCGGTAGCGTGGCCGCATGGCCGGCACCCACCGTCTGATCCAGGACCAGGCTGCCTTCGACGAGGTCCTGGCAGAGTTGGCCAAAGCTGACGTGTACGGATTCGACACCGAGTTTCACCGTGAGCGCACGTACTTTCCACACCTGGCCCTGCTCCAGGTGGCCTGGCTCGGCGGGGTGGTCCTCATCGACCCATACGCCGTGGACCTGCGATCCCTGTCGGGGGTCCTGGCCGGTGATGGCCTTGCCGTCACCCACGCCGGGGATCAGGACCTCGAGGTGCTCGAGCGCGAATGCGGCTGTATTCCGGCTCGTTTGTTCGACACCCAGCTGGCCGCGGGGTTCTTGGGTTGGTCGTCACCTTCACTGGCCTCCCTGGTGGAATCGGTGCTCGGGGTGGCTCTGACCAAGGGTGACCGCCTGACCGATTGGACCAAGCGCCCGCTGACCCCGGATCAGGCCAGCTACGCCGCCGGGGACGTCATACACCTGCTGGACCTGCACCGGGAACTGACGCGCCGGCTGGTCGAGGTGGGCCGCTTGCAATGGGCCGAACACGAATGCGAAATAGTGCGCAGCTCCCCCCACGGACCCCGCGATCCCGACCGGGCCTGGTGGCGCATGAAGGACTCCCGGTCGCTGCGGGGGAGCTCCCGGGGAGTTGCCCAGGCGGTGGCGGCATGGCGCGAGCGCCGAGCGGCTGACATCGACAAGCCGGTCCGCTTCGTGCTGAGCGACCTGTCTCTGTCTTCTATCGCCCATAGGCCTCCCTCCACCCCGGGAGAACTGGCCGGAGTACGAGGTCTCGATTCCCGAAGCGTCAAGGGTGCAGTGGGCGAGAGCCTTCTGGCCGCCGTGGAACGGGGCAAGGGCCTGGACCGGGGCGAGCTCTGCCTGCCCCCGGCCAGCGGCCTTGATGTCACCATGCGTCCGGCTGTGGCCCTGGCTTCGGCCTGGGTCGGCCAGCTGGCTGACGATTACCGGATCGATGCCAGCCTGCTGGCCACTCGGGCCGATCTGTCGGCTGCCCTGTCCGGCGCCGGGGGCCGCTTAGCGGAAGGCTGGCGCCACGAACTGTTGGGACAACCTATCCAAATGCTCGTCTCGGGTGATGCCGCCCTGGCTTTCGACGGTGACGGCCGGCTGGTCCTGGAGGAACGTTCGGGCCGACCCTTGCTTCAGGTCCCCGCCTCACCAGACACGGTGAGCACCACACCGGCCGACGGAGCAAGCCGGCCGAGGTAAGGCCCACCCTCGGCAGTAGTGTCGGACGAATCGACCGATACCGTCCACCCTGGCAGACCCTCCGAGGGCCAGTCCGCTCCTGGGGGAACCGAGTGAGCCTGGTCGGTGAAGTTGACCAACACCACCCTGACGTCAGATGTGCCCTGACCATCGACGCCCGAGCTCCGGATGGCCCAGCTCTCGACGCCCGAGCTCTCGACGGCCGGGCTCCGGATGGCCGGGCTCCCGACGGCCGAGCGCCGGGCAAAGGCCAGTACTCCCTCGGGGGCGGCCAGCGTTTCAAACGTTCCCAGTCGCAGCGCCACCGAGCCTTTCCGTCGCTGCAACATGGTGCGGTACAGATTCAGGATGGATCCTGGGTCCGCGCCCATGACCACAGGGTTGCGCCGCTCCGGCTCGGGGGGCCACACCGGCCACTCGGGTGACGGAACCCAGCCGTGGTCCGGCGTTGAATCCCAGGGCAGGGGGGCTCGGGCCCCGTCCCGACCGCCCGGGTCCCGTCGTTCCTCGTCGGCCACGATGGCGTCCTCCAACCCCAGTTCCTCCCCGGCATAAAGGAACGGGGTACCGCGAAGCGTGGTGAGCAGGACGGCGGCCGCCCGGGCCCGAGCCTCAGAGCCCCCGTAGCGGGTGCGATGGCGGGGATTGTCGTGGTTGGACAGGACCCAGGTCGGCCAGGCCCGGCGGGGATCCATGGCCTGGCGGGCCTGTTCCAACTGCCCGGTCCAGGCTGGTTGATCCCAGGGGATCCACATGGCCGGAAAGTAAAAGGCAAGGTGGAGCTCGTCGGATTCGCCGTAGTACTGGGCGATCTTGTCGGCGGAACGCAGGATGACCTCTCCCACCAGGACTGGATGGTGGTCGTAGGAGTCAGCCTGGTGGCGCAGCCTGCGCAGCATTGGGTGGGTGGCAGGGTCGTCGATGTAGGCCACCACAGAGCGCCCGGCTTTTGTGGCCGGCAGATCGGGCAGGGCCGGATCCTTGCCGATCAGGTGTACGACGTCCATACGCAAGCCGTCCACACCGCGGTCCAACCAAAACGACACCACCGCGGCCATCGAGTCTTCAACCCGGGGATCGTGCCAGTTGAGGTCGGGCTGCTCGGAGAGGAAAAGGTGCAGGTACCACTGGCCGGTGTGCTCGTCCCAGGTCCATGCCGGACCGTCGCCGAATGCCTCGCCCCAGTTGTTGGGCGGTTCCCCCTTCCGGCCGGGCTCGGCCGTCCCAGGTCTGGAGTCCCGCCACACGTAGTAATCCCGTTTGGCCGAGGTCCGGCTAGAGCGTGACTCCCCGAACCAGGGGTGGGCGTCGCTGGTGTGGTTGGGTACCCAATCGATGATGACCCTGATGTGGCGATCGTGGGCCTGGCGGACCAGGTCGTCGAAGTCCTCCATAGAACCGAAGGCGGGGTCCACGGCACAGTAGTCGGCCACGTCGTAGCCAAAATCAGCCTGGGGTGATGGATAGAAGGGCGATAGCCATATAGCGTCTATGCCCAGCCAGGCCAGGTAGTCGAGCTTGTTGCGCACCCCGATGAGGTCACCCACCCCGTCGCCATTGCCGTCGGCAAAGCAACGGGGCCAGATCTGATAGAAAACCGCCGACTGCCACCACGGGGCGTCACCTGGGAGCCCCAATCAGGCACGACCCAGGATGAGAGTTGCGTTGTGGCCGCCAAAGCCGAAGCTGTTGGACATGACATAGCGCGCCGGCGAATGGCGGGCCTCATTGGGGACGTAGTCCAGATCACACTCGGGGTCGGGTTCGTCGTAGTTGATGGTGGGTGGCAGGGTGGCGGACCGGAGCACCTGGACGCAGGCCACCGCCTCTATGGCTCCGGCCCCGCCGAGCAGGTGCCCGGTCATGGACTTGGTGGATGACACGGCAACGTCGCGACCCAGCACCTTCTTGATAGCAAGGGTCTCGGTCCGGTCATTGGGCGGGGTCGACGTGCCGTGGGCATTGACGTAGCCGATGGCGCCGGGGTCCAGACCGGCCTCTTCCAACGCCATGGTCATGGCCCCAATGGCCCCCAGGCCATCGGGATGGGGGGCGGTCATGTGGTGGGCGTCACCGGTGAGGCCGTAGCCCACCAATTCGGCCAGGATGTCGGCACCCCGGGCCACCGCTGCGTTGCGCTCCTCGAGAACTAGCGCTCCCGCCCCCTCACCGGCCACGAATCCGTCCCGACCGGCGTCGAACGGGCGTGAGGCGCCGGCCGGGTCGTCGTTGCGTGTGGACAGGGCCCTCATGTTGGCGAACCCGGCCAGGGAGATGGGGGTGATGGGCGCTTCGGAACCACCGCAGATCACGGCGTCGGCGCGTCCCAGACGGATCTGGTCGTATGCCTCGCCGATGGCGTGGGTAGACGCTGCGCAAGCCGTCACGGTGCACAGGTTGGGGCCAGTGGCTCCATGGGCCATGGCGATCTCGCCTGCGGCCATGTTCGGGATCATCATGGGACACATGAAGGGGCTCACCCGAGATGGCCCCTTGTCTCCAAGCACGTGGATCTCGCGTTCGAGGGTTCCGATGCCACCGATGCCACTGCCAAAGACCACGCCGACGCGGTGTGGGGCGGCCGAGATGTCCAAACCTGACTGCTCGACGGCCTCGGCCGCCGCCACCAGGGCGAACTGGGCGTAGCGGTCCAGGTGGCGGGCGTGCTTCCGGCCGAATGTCTCATCGCCATCCCAGGCCTTGACTTCGGCGGCGATGCGGACCGAGAAATCCGAGGCGTCGAACAAGGTGATCGGTCCCGCCCCGGACTGCCCGCTGATCATGGCCCCCCACATGGCAGGAACCCCTACGCCGATCGGGGAAACCGCTCCTATGCCGGTGACGACCACCCGCCTGTCATTTGAGGTCACGCCCCAACGCTATATCTCCGACCCCATGGGGCCAAGACGACCTGGCTAGTCGGGTGGCGGAGCCGGGCGCAGGTCGATGCGCAGGGTGAGTACGCCCTCATCAAGGACGGCCTGGGCATCCGAAATCATGGCAAAGTCCATGAAATCAACCTTGGCCTGCTCCATGAACCGGCGACGTTCGGCTCCTTCGACGGGTGGGAGGCCGCGGTTGCGCACGGCCGTGGCCCGATTTCGGAACCGTTCGATCATGGCCCCGGGGTCGAATTCTTCAGCCATAGGACCAGGTTAGACTCCGGATGGTCCGGGTTGATTGGAAATCGAGGAGCGGCTCGTGAAAAAGGGACGTCATCGGCGATTTGAGGAAGCACGGAGCCTGAAACGCTCCAATGAGGTCAACGCCGAGCCCTGCGCGGAGTGTGGCGCCGACCCCGAGGACGAGCACGCATCCTGGTGCCTGGCCGGCGAAGAGGACATTTAGCCCCCGGCTTGCCCCCAGCGCCTAGCCCCCGGCTTGCCCCCAGCGCCTAGCCCCCGGTATGGCGAACCACCGGGTGGGGGAGCGGCACGGCTCCAGACCGACGCCTGTCCAGGTACCCCGCCACTTCTGCATAGATGGCAGCGCCACACAGAGCCACCAACTCGGCCTTCATCGACAGGTATACGGGTACCGACCCGGCAAAGGCCCTGGGCTCTTCGGTGCACCACCAGGCGAACTCCTCGCCCCCGTCACCCCAGTGCCGCCGGTCCCATTGGGTCAGCGTCGAGGTCACCGAGCCGTCGGGGTTCTCGGTGTCCTCGCGGCGGAGCGGGAGCTGCCAGCACACGTCGGGCTTGAGCTCCAGTGGTTCGATCCCCCGCTCCAGGGCGGCCCGGTGCAGGGCGCATCCCGGACCTCCGGGGAAATCAGGACGGTTCAAGAAGATGCAGGCCCCATCGGCCTGGCGGGTCATGGCCTGACCCGACCGGGTGGTCTTGATCACGCCGGCCCCGGCTCCGGCCCCGGCCCGGGCCCGGGCTCGGGAGCGGAACTGCCATTGCGCGGGGGTGAGCGTCTCTGCGGCTCGTTCCACCCTGTCGGCGTCTTGTGGTCCGGTGAAGTGGGCGCCGTAGGAGCAACAGCCCTGCGCCATCTCCGGGGAGCGAGCGGTGAGCACCCCCTGACACCCCTCGCCGAATATGCACCCCCACCCCGAGAGCAGGAAAGTCACGTCGAATCGCCACTCCCGGTCCTCGTCCGGGTCGGCAAAGTACACCCACTCATGCGCCCCGACCGGCAGTGGTTGTACCGCCTCGGACCGGATGGCCGCGGCTCTGGGTCGATCGGACACAACGGTGAGGTTATGTGATCAGGGCCTCACGCGAAACGAACGGCCCTTGAAGGGCCGTTCGTTTCAATTGGATTGAGTAGCTGTTTGGCTTGGGTTGTGCTTGGCCTAGCTAGCCGGGAAGGTTTTGCTGAGAGGCGGTGTGGTGGAATCGGTCCCCAACAGCGAGTTGCATTGGGGGACCGTTGCCTTCTTGAGCACATCGAACGTGGTTGCTGCGTTGGAGGGCTGATATTCGATCCAACAATTGCCCGCCTTGGACAGGCTGGCAAAGGCGATGTAAGTGCCGCTGCCGCCGGTGATCGTACCGCTCGCGACCGCTACCTGGTTCGCGGTGGTCGCATCCACTTGGGTCGCGAAATTGATGGCGGGCTCCACCGAAGAAAGGCTCGACGCCGATATCACGCTGTAGTCCTGCGTATTGGCGAAGATGCTGTCGGCGTTGGTCAGGGCATTGCGCAGGTTGGCCTGCGAGGCCCGGTCATTGGCCGTGTTCTTGGCCCCCAAGAAAGTGGGAATGGCAATG
>JBOGIG010000031.1:0-29703 GCA_050742455.1 Acidimicrobiales bacterium | reverse complement strand
AATTTGACCGGGGAAACCCTGGCCTCCGATGAGGGAATTCGCTTCGACGCCAACCTGGAAGCCCTGTCCCGCCTGCCTCCGGCCCAGTCCTGGGAACCGGAGACGGCCCCGGACATCACGGCCGGTAACTCGTCCCAGGTCACCGACGGGGCGGCGGCCATGATCATCGCCGATCGGGCCACGGCCGAGCGCCTGGGCCTGCCCATCAGGGCTCGGTTGGTTCATTTTGCCCTGGCCGCCGAGGACCCGGTGCTCATGCTGTCGGCCCCCAACCCCGCCACCCGCAAGCTCCTGGCCCGTTCGGGCATGGAGATGGACGACTTCGACGTCGTGGAGTGCAACGAAGCCTTCGCCGCTATCGCCCTCATGTGGGAACGTGAGTTTCATCCCGATCCGGACCGCTTCAACCCCCGGGGCGGAGCCATTGCCATCGGCCATCCCTTAGGCGCCACCGGAGTGCGCATGGCGGCCACGCTGTTGAACCATCTGGAGGCCACCGGAGGAAGGTTCGGTCTCCAGACCATGTGCGAGGGTGGGGGACAGGCCCACTGCACGGTGATCGAGCGGCTGGGCTGAGCCGGGCCCGCCCGAGTCCTCCCGAGTCCTCCCGAGTCCTCCCAGTCGTAGGGGGGGACCGCCTTACTTACGGGGCAGGCGAATAGCTCGATCGGCGATGATGTTCTTTTGCACCTCGGTGGCCCCCGCCCCGATGGAGGTGAACCTCTGCCACGGGTAGTTGTAGGCGGCGTGGCCGCCATCAGGGGCGTCGGGTCCCCCCTTGCCCAGGATCCCGGCCGGGCCCAAGATGTCCACGTTGAGCTCGGCCAGGTACTGGGACAAAGAGCTCCACTGGAGCTTGGCCAGGGGGACCTCGGGCCAGTTTTTCTCTCCCTTGAGCACCTTGGACAGGGCCCGGTTGTTGAGGAGCCGGGTCAGCTCGATCTGGGTCCAGGCCCGGGCCACCCGGTCGCGTATGTCGGGGTCGATCAGGGCTGAGGGATTGTGCCGGCGAGCCGAGGCCAGCATGTTCTCCAACTCGTACTTGAGTCCGATGGACATGCCCGCCGTTCCCACCCGCTCGTGGCCCAGGGTGCCCATGGCTACCTGCCAGCCGTTGCCCTCCTCGCCGAGGCGATAGTCCAAGGGAACGCGGACATCGGTGAAGAAGACTTCGTCAAAAAGCATTTCTCCGGTCAGCTCGCGTATGGGGCGGCACTCAACCCCGGGTGCCTCCATGTCGACGATGAGGGCGGTGATGCCCTCGTGCTTGTGGCCCCGGGATATGGCGGTGGGATCGGTGCGGACCAGAAATAGTCCCCACTTGGCCAGGTGGGCGGTGGAGATCCAGATCTTTTGCCCATTGACCACGTACTCGTCGCCGTCCGGCACGGCCGCTGTGGTCAAATTGGCCAGGTCGCTTCCCGCTTGAGGTTCGCTGAAGCCCTGGCACCAGTGCTCATCGGCTCCGATGATGCCCGGCAGCCATTTGGCCTTTTGCTCCTCGCTGCCCCAGGCCAGGATCATGGGTCCGATCTGCCAGATCCCGTTGGTGTTGTAGATGCCCGGGGTCTTGGCCTTGGCCATCTCCTGGGAGTAGATGACGTTTTGCATAATCGTGGCCTCCCGCCCACCCCAGGCCTTGGGCCAATTGATGGCGGCCCAACCGCCTTGGTTCAGCCGGCGCTGCCAGGCCTGGCGTCGCTGCATGGTGCGCACCGTGCTATCCGACTGGGCCGGGCCGATCTCGCCTTGGTCCAGGAAGTCGCCCAGGTTGGCATCGAGCCAAGCTCGCAATTCGCGTCGGAAGGCCTCATCCTCGGGGGCGTAGGAGAAGTCCATATTCGAACGCTAACGCCACCGCGGAGATCCTGCCCATTCCCCGACGTTGGCGTCAGGGTTTATCATCACGGCGTGGACTTCACCTTCAGCGCCGAGCAGGAAGCCTTGCGGGACGCCGTGCAGGGACACTTGAGTCGCACCCTGGCCCCCGAGCGGGTGCGTCGCATGATCGACGATCAACTGGGCTTCTCCGAAGAGTGGTGGGCGGGGATAACCGAGATGGGTTGGCCCGGACTGATGGTGCCCGAGCGACTGGGGGGCTCGGGCCTGGGCCTCATCGACGCCGTGGTGGTGCAAGAGGAGATGGGCAAGAAGACAGCACCCGGGCCGTTTCTGTCTTCGGCCGTGTGCGCCACCCTGGCTGCCCTTCATCTCGGCGGGGACGATCTGCTGGCCCAGATGGCCTCGGGTCGCACCAGGGCCACCGTCGCCATCGAGGAGATCGGCCCGGGGGATCCGTTGGCCTCGATCGAAGCCACCGGCGTCCCTGACGGCGACGAGTGGGTCCTGAGCGGCGCCAAGCCGGTGGTGCTCGACGGCCACAGTGCCCACGTGGCCCTGGTGGCGGCCCGGACCTCAGAGGGGCTGGCCACTTTTGTGCTGGAAAACCCGGGCGGGGAGTTGATTCCAGGACTGGACGTTACCCGCAAGGTGGCCCGGCTCGATCTTGACCGGCGCCGGGCTCGCCGGGTGGGCCCCGGCGGAGATCAGACGGCCATCCTGGAACGCATCGGTGATGACATCGCCGTGGCCGTGTGCGCCGAGACGGTTGGAGCGTGCCAGCGAGCCTTGGAAATGGCCATCGAGTACGCCAAGGCCCGGGTCCAGTTCGACCGCCCCATCGCCAGCTTCCAGGCCATCAAGCACAAGATCGTAGACATGCTGCACCAGCTGGAACTGGCCCGGGTGGGGACCCACTGGGCGGCGTGGACCAGCCAGGTCGACGACCCGCTACGACCAGCGGCGGCGGCCATGGCCAAGTCGTTCGTGGGGGAGGCGGCCAACATGATCACGGCCGAGAACATTCAGGTTCATGGCGGGGTCGGCTTCACCTGGGACGTGGATTGTCATTTGCTCTTCAGGCGGGCCAAGCAGAACGACGTGCTCTTCGGCCGAGGGGGTTGGCAGCGCCAACGGCTGGCCGACCTGGTCATCGACGGGTCCTCGCCACCGAGCCACTGATGCCTACTTGGCGGGCGCTTGCCTTCAACCGTCGAGGGCCAATTCGGCTTTGAGCACTTTACCCGTGGCATTCCGAGGGAGGTCGGCCACGATGCGTATGTGCCGGGGCACCTTGTAATCGGACATGGACCGGGCGGCAAACTCCTTGATTGCCTCGGCGGTGAGTGTGGCCCCAGGGGCCAGCACGATCCAGGCCGCAACGTCCTCGCCCAGGACTGGGTGGGGGATGCCCGCCACCGCCGCCTCTTGGATGCCCCGATGACGAAGTAGGACAGCTTCGACATCGGCAGCATGAATGTTGTTGCCCCCCCTGATGATGACGTCCTTCTTACGGCCCACTATGTAGAGGTAGCCGTCCTCGTCCAGGTAGGCCAGGTCGCCGGAATGAAGCCAGCCGTCCTTCCAGGCATCGGCCGTGGCCTCGGGGTCGTTGAAGTACTCGCGCTCCCGGCCCGGCATGGAAACCAACAACTCACCTACCTGTCCCGCCTCCAAGGTCTGACCCTCATCGTCGACGATGCAAAATCGCACCGGAGCCACCGGCTTGCCCACCGATCCCACCCGGCGGGATGCCTCGCTCTTGGGCAGCGAACAGTAGGCCGGGCCGGCCTCGGTCATGCCCCAACTGTTCGACACCGTGGCCGCCGGCATCTTTTGCTCCAAGCGGCTCAAGGTATCGGGGGCCACTGGGGCGCTTCCCACCGAGGCCATGATGATGCTGGACAGATCGGCCTGGTCGAAGCGGGGATGGACCAAGAGCAGCTGGGCCATGGCCGGAACTAGGAAGACGCTCAAGGGGCGGTACTGTTCCACCACCTCGATCCACCGTCCGGCGTCGAAGCGGGGCAGGTACAGGCCGGTCATCCCCAGCTTCATGGGGTTGTAGATGGAGGCCATGCCGGCAAATGTGAACAGGGGTGAAGCGTGCAACCACCCCGCCCCTGTCCAGCGAGGCAGGCCGTTGGCCAAGAGGGCCACATTGCGATGGCGCACTACGACCCCCTTGGGCGCTCCGGTAGTGCCCGACGTGTACATGACATCGGCTATGTCGTCGCCGCCTACCTCCACCCTGGCGTCAGGTTTGGGGGACTCCAGGGCCACGGACCAGGGGACAAACCCATCGGGAGGCCGCTCGCTGGTGGACACGGCCCACCGTAGGTTAGGCAGCTTGCTCCTGGCGGCGTATAGCTGATCGGAGGTGGAGGTGCCGGTGAAGGCAGCCACCGCGCCGGCGTGACCCAGCACGTCGGCGAGCTCGCTCGCCACAAGGCGGGTGTTCGTGGGAACAGCGACCGCTCCTGCCTTGTGCACGGCCGCGTAGCTGACGATCCAGGCCAGGGGTTCTTCGGTGGGCAGGTATATGGCGACGCGGTCACCCTTGGCCACTCCCTGGGCCATCAGGGCTCCGGCCAGGTGATCGGACTCCTCGGCCCATCGGGCAAAGGTGATCGACTCATCTTGGGACGCGTCGACATAGGCGATCTGGGGTCCGAAATTCTCGGCCATGGTGGCCAGCTGGTCAGTCAGGAGGTGAGTCATAACAGTTGGGGCGAAACATGACGATTATGTCAGGAAACTTTCAATTGGGTAGCGTGGGCTGATGCCTGCGCAACGGGGCCGGATGCCTTCAACCATCACGGGCGGGGCACCGGCTCAGGAGCGCCGCCTGCGTTCCCAGGGCAAAAAGACCCTGCGCAAGCTCTTGGATGCCGCCCTGATCGTCTTCGACAAGAGGGGATACCACGCTGCCCGGGTCGATGACATCGTCCGACTGGCCGGGGCGTCGCACGGAACCTTCTACCTGTACTTTTCCAGCAAGGAGGATCTGTTCCGGGCTCTGGTGGCCGACGTCATCGAGGAGATGCGTCAACTGTCCGAATCGCTGCCCCCCATCAGTGCCAACAAAGCAGGGTGGGACGAATTGAGGGGTTGGCTGGGCCGGTTCCACGACATCTACGACCACTATCACCCCGTAATTCGGGCCTGGACGGAGAACAACACCAACAACGTCGAGTTGGCCCGACTCGGAGTTTCCGTGCTCAGCGGGTTCATGGACGGCCTGGTCAAGCGAGTAAGGGAGATTGATCCCGCCCCCGTCAGCGATCCGGAAACGGCGGCCTTGGCCATGGTGGCCATGGTGGAACGGGCCAGCATGTACTCCGTGGTGCAGATCTTTCCCCTGGACCGGGAGGATCTGTTGGACAACCTGGCCACCATTTTGCACGTAGGGCTGTTCGGCGGGCGGCGTCGCCGCGACTGACCGGGTCAGCGCGACGGAGAGCGGATCAGGACAGCGGTACCAGCGGTGGCAGGGCCAGGGCGGTGGCTACTCGTCGCCCCGACTGGGTCTGGTGGCGAGGAGCTCGAGTAGCTGGCCGTCGGGGTCCCGCACGAACACGGCTGGGCCGATGTTGGTGTCTTCGACCACCTGGCCGCCGTAGTCGGCCACCCGCGCCAACACGGCCGAAATGTCAGCCACACCTACCGACAGGTGGGTCAGGCCTGGTTGATTCAGCGGGCGGGGAGAGCGGACCGGGTTGTGGGGCCGGTCGAACTGCATCAGTTCGAGGACCAGGCCCCCCAGCCTGAGGTACCACGCCGTCATGCCCAAGGGCGCCTCGATGCCCAGCAACTTGGCCGCCGGTTCATCGGGGACCTTCAGTTCTCTTTCGAACTCGAAGCCGAGCAGCTCCTCATAGAAGCGGAGCGAGACGCTCAGATCGGTCACGCAGTGCCCCACGTGGTTGAAGACGGCTCGGTCCGATGCCGGATCCGATGCCGGGTCCGATGCCGGATCCGATGCCCGGTCCGATGGCTGGGCCGAGGCCCGGTCGGATGCCACGAGGTCACTGACTCCCAGCCGGCCACGGTTCCGTACGGCCCAGGGCTCGGGCTACTGCGGGAACGAATGGTTCGGGCGCGAAGGGACCCCGTTCGACCGAGCGCAGCCGCAGCTCGGGCAGGACCACCGAGCACGACAGCTGATCGAGCCACACGACTGCCTTGGCCACATCCTCAGCATCCAGGGACATCATCGGGAAATGAACGTCGTCGAGCATGGCCGTGGCCACGGGGGCGGGGGTGACCAGGTGGACGGCGATCCCGTCCCGCTCGACCTCCAAGGCCAGGCTCGAGGCGAAGGCTCCCAGGGCGGCCTTGGACGCCGAGTAGGCGGCCCGGCCCGGCTGGGGGGCGTGGGCGGCCGAGGAAGATAAGAAGACCAGGCGGCTGCCCGGCTTCATCACCGGCAGGCACGCTGCCGCGGCCACGTAGGCGGAGCGCAGGTTGGTCCGCAAGATGCGGTCGAACATGGCGGGCTCCTCCTTACGCACGAAGGTACCGGCCATCATCCCTGCTGCATGGACCAAGAAGTCGATCGGGCCGGCCTCGGCCACTACCTCGGCGAAGGCCACCTCGTCGGCACAGTCGGCGGCGTGCCACCGAGCCCCGATCTCAACGGCCGCCTTGGCCAAAGGCTCGGGCCGCCGGGCGCACAGGACCACGTCGTAGCCGCCCTCAACCAAGAGGCGCCCGCAGGCCAGCCCGATCCCCCCGCTCCCTCCGGTGATCAGAGCTCTCCGTCTCGGACCGGGAGCTCCGGGCATCGGGGCTGACTCTGACATCTTCGTCATACTAGTCTGGCTCTCGGGGACTTGGAGGGGGGTCGTGGGCGCCCCGGGTGTGCCGTGACCCATTACGGGGAGGTCGGACTTGATGGCCAATAGAGAAAGGGGCTCGCCGAGATGATCGGTGGACCTGGGCCGGAGTACCGGATCGTCTCGGTCGACGATCACCTGATCGAGCCACCCGACTTGTTCCAGGGCCGCATGCCGGGTGGTTTGGCAGATCGAGCTCCCCGGGTGGTGGATATGCCCAACGGCCGCCAGGTATGGGAGTACGAGGGCGGGATCTATCCCAACATCGGACTCAACGCCGTCATCGGACGACCCCGAAGCGAGTGGTCCATGGAGCCAGCCAATTTCGACGAAATGCGCCCGGGCTGTTGGGACATACACGCCCGCGTCCTGGACATGGACGCGGCAGGCATCGAGTCGTCGGTCTGCTTTCCGTCGCTCATCGCCGGCTTCGCCGGGGCGGTGTTCTCCCGCTCCAAGGATCCAGAGTTGGGGTTGGCGTGCGTGAGGGCCTGGAACGACTGGCATCTCGAGGTGTGGTCCGGCGCCTACCCCGGCCGGATGATACCCACGATGCTCACCTGGCTCCAGGATCCCGATGTGGCGGCCCTAGTCGTGCGGGACAACGCGGCCAAGGGCTTTCGAGCCTTGAGCTTTGCGGAGTTTCCGGCCAAGCTGGGATTGCCGTCATTGCATTCTGGTCACTGGGATCCGTTACTGCGGGCCTGCGCTGAGACCGACACCGTGGTCTGCCTCCACACGGGCTCCTCCTCGTGGGCCCCGATTCCCTGTGACGACCCACCCTTTGTGTTGTTGCCTACCCTCTTCCCTGCCAATGCCTTTCTGGCCTGTGCCGATTGGCTGTGGTCGGGGGTGTGTAGCCGGTTTCCCCAACTGAAGGTGGCCCTGTCCGAGGGAGGTGTCGGCTGGGTGAACATGTTGATCGATCGTGTCGACTACGTGCTCGAGCACTCCGGCGGCGGGGCGGAGGCAGAGACCTGGACGGACGATCTCAAGCCGAGTGAGGTAATGGCCCGCAACTTCTGGTTCTGCACCATCGACGATCCGAGCACCCTGGAAGGAGTGATCGAGCGTATCGGCCCTGACCACATCATGGTGGAGGTGGACTACCCCCATGCCGATTCCACCTGGCCCGACACCCAGGATCTCCTGCGGAGGAGAATCGGCCACTTGCCCCCGGCTGTGATCGACAAGCTGACCCACCAGAATGCCCAGGCCCTGTTTCGATGGTCGACACCCTGATCAAAGGCGGCCTGGTGGTCGACGGGACGGGAGAGCCGTCCCATCTGGGTGATGTCGCCATCCACCAGGGCCACTTCGTCCCGCCCGACCAGGTGGGGGTCGGGGCCAAGATAATCGATGCCGCAGGTCTGGTCGTAGCTCCGGGATTTGTCGACATCCACACCCACTACGACGCCCAGCTTTTCTGGGACCCTGCAGCCACTCCGTCGCCCCTGCACGGCGTCACAACGGCCATCGGGGGCAATTGCGGCTTCACCCTGGCCCCGGCGGGGCCCGACCACGCCGCCTACCTGATGCGGATGATGGCCCGGGTGGAGGGCATGCCCTTGGCTGCTCTCGAGGCAGGGTTGGATTGGGAGTGGACCTCCTACCGGGACTTCGTGGCCCGCCTGGAGGGACGGATCGGCATCAATGCCGGATTCCTGATTGGACACTCTGCCGTCCGTAGATCGGTGATGGGCGACGACTGCCACCTCGAAGCCAGCTCCGATCAGATCGCGGCCATGGCCAGGATCGTGGCCGAGGCGTGCCGGGCCGGGGCCCTCGGCTTTTCCACCTCCGCCGCCCCCACCCACCACGACGGAGCCGGCGACCCCGTACCCTCCCGAGGGGCCCGAGACGAAGAGTTGGTGGCCCTGGCTCAGGCGGTTGAGCCCTTTGCAGGCACGACGCTGGAAGCCATCCTGGCCGGCTGTCTGAACGGCTTTACCCCCGAGGAGAAGGATCTGCTGGCGCAGATGTCGGTGGGCGGGAATCGTCCGGTCAACTGGAACGTCCTGGGGGTCTCGGCGGCCAATCCAACCTCGCACGAGACCCAACTGGCCGCCTCGGACTACGTGGCCGACCATGGCGGGCGACTGGTGGCCCTGACCCTCCCGCATTCCATGAAGATCCGGCTGTCCTTTCTGTCCGGCTTCGTACTCGATGGGCTCCCGGGCTGGCGGCCCATCATGGCCCTTCTTGTTGACGAGCGAATAGTGGCCTTGTCCGACCCTCAGGTGCGCCGCCGGCTGACCGAAGGAGCCACCTCCCCCGAGGCCGGGGTACTGAGGGCCCTGGCCGCCTGGGAGCGGTTGGTCATCACCGAGACGTTTGCCTCGGTCAATGCCCCTTACGAGGGACGGACCGTGGGGGATGCTGTATCGGATCGCGGAGGGACCGAGGATCCTTTCGACGTGCTGTTGGACATCGTGGTGGCCGATGGTCTGCGCACGGGCCTGCGTCCGGGAGGGATGGCAGAGACCGAGGCCGACTGGAAGGTGAGGGCCGAGGTGTGGAGGGATGACCGCGCGGTGGTGGGAGGATCCGATGCCGGGGCCCATCTCGACATGATGTGCGGCGCCATCTATTCCACCGCCCTGCTGTCACACGGCGTGCGTCAGTTCGGGGTCATCTCCTTAGAAGAAGCCGTTCACCAGCTCAGCGGGGTGCCTGCCGAGCTGTATGGGCTCAAGAAGCGGGGTCGGATCGCCCCGGGGTACGCCGCCGATGTGGTGATCTTCGATCCGAACGAAGTTGGATACGGACCGGAGCGCATGCGCACCGACCTCCCCGGTGGCGCCTGGCGCCTCTATGCCGAGGGCAAGGGGATCCACCGGGTCCTGGTCAACGGAGTGGGACTGGTCACCGACGGGCGTCTTTCTGGTGATACGCCTGGAACCCTGTTGCGATCCGGTCGTGATACAACAACTGTTACCCCAACCGGAGGCGGGCGACATTGACCAAGGGAGTCGGATTGTGACGTCGTTGTGGGATTACGAAGGTACGAGGGTGGTTGTCAGCGGTGGCGGTGGGGCTGGTATGGGGGCAGCCGCCGTCAGGTTGCTGGTCGAGTTGGGGGCCGAGGTCCATGTGTTGGACCTCAAAGAACCGCCGGTGGAGGTGGCCTCTTATCAGGCCAGCGATTTGCGCGACCCAGGGGCCACGGCCGAGGCGGTGGAGCGCATCGGTGGCAGGATCGATGCCCTGTTCAATTGCGCTGGGTTGCCTGGGCCCCCCTTTTCCGACCTCGACACCATGCTGGTGAATTTTGTCGGCATGCGCCACCTAACCGAGCTGGTCGTGGACCGCATGGCGGTGCCGGGGGCGATCGTCAGCATCTCCTCGGCCGCCGGCGTGGGCTGGATGGGCAACATCGCCAAGTGGATGCCGCTCGTCACCAGCGCAGGCTTTGACGCCGGGAAGCAGTGGTGCGAAGAGCATCCTGACGAGATTGCCAGCGGTTACGCGCCATCCAAGGAGGCCATCATTGTCTGGACGGCGTGGGCCGCATTTGGTCTGGCCAAGAAGAATATTCGCTGCAACTGCATCAGTCCCGGCCCGACCGACACCCCGATGATGCCGGCCTTCGAGGAAAACGTGGGCAAGGAGTTCATGGACAGCTTTCCCATTCCTCTAGGGCGCCGCTCTACCCCTGAGGAGCAAGCCCATCCACTGGTGTTCCTCAACAGCAGGGCCGCCTCATACATCACCGGCGAGAACATCATCACCGACGGGGGGACCATAGGCGCGATCTTCACCGGGAACATCGATCCGGCCACTCTGATGGGGAGTGCTGGCTAGCCGTGGAACCCAAGGTCGGATCTCGGTGGCGCAGTGCCCTCGGCTCCGCCGAGGTGGTGGTGGTCCGGGCCCCATCGTTGCCGGCCGAGATGGCCTGTGCCGGCGCAGCCATGGTCGAGGCTGTCACCGGAGCCGCTCCGGCCCCCTCAGTGAAGCCGGCGATGTCGGTCGCAGGCGGTGGGGGAAAGGCCGGCGGGGGAACAGGCGGTCCGGGAACGGCCGGGGAAGAGCTGTTGCTGGGCAAGCGTTACGAGGAAGGGTCCAGCGGCATCGAGGTGCTGTGTACCAAGCCCGGCCTGGGACCACTGACCTGCAACGGGGCCATCCTGGTCCCCAAGTCGGCCAAACCCTTGCCGTCCTCGGACTGAAGGGCCAGAAGTTGGATCTTTGCCTGCTGTTGGAAATGGTCACCTCGGGATATGGTCCTCGTCGGGCCCTTACGGTCGCCCGGGACGACGCGAGTTTTGACGGCCTTGCCGCCATGGCCGGCGTGGCGGGAGCTTGGTTTACCGACCGACAAGCGCGGGCCGTGATCCACATTGGTACCAATGGCTTGGTCTATCCTGCCTGTCTGTTCGGGGCGGCGCTGGCCGGTGTTCCCCTGATTCCGCTGAACTACCGGCTGGGAACTGACCAATTGGACGCCCTCATCCGGGCCAACCCTGGCGCTGTTGTTGTTCATCACGGAGAACGGCCTCTTTCGGCCGATCCGGATCTTTCCATTGCCACCGAGACATTCTTGGCTCACATCGCCATGGCTCCCAGTCCGGGGCCCGACCTCGAACGCCTCGGCGCTGGGGGGGATCCGGATCGGCCGGCTCTGTGCCTGTACACCAGCGGTACCACGGCGGCGCCCAAGGCCGTGGTTCTCCGCCACCGTCACTTGATGGCCTACATCCTGGGTACGGTCGAGTTCGGGTCAGCGGGCGAGGACCAGGCCGCCCTGGTGGCGGTGCCGCCCTATCACATCGCCGGTGTGGCCAACCTCTTGAGCAACCTCTACGCCGGCCGTCGGATCATCTACCTGTCCCAGTTCGATCCTCAGGTGTGGCTGGACGTGGTCCGGACCGAGCGAGTGACCCAGGCGATGGTCGTGCCCACGATGCTGGCTCAAGTCATAGGCGCCCTGGGCGATGCCCGGGAGGCGGGTACGCCCAGCCTGAGGGCTCTGTCCTATGGCGGGGCCCGCATGCCAATTCCGGTGATCAAGCGGGCCCTGGAGCTGTTCCCCGACACCGGCTTCGTCAATTCCTACGGACTGACCGAGACCAGCTCCACGATCGCCCTGCTTGGTCCCGAGGATCACCGTTTGGCTCTGGAATCGTCTGAACGGGCCGTCCGAGAGCGCCTGAGCTCGGTGGGTCGACTCCTGGATGGCATGGAGATGCAGGTCCGTGACGAGGGCGGCCAGGCTCTGCCCGTTGGACAGGTTGGGATGGTTTTCCTGCGCGGAGATCAGATTGCCGACGAGTGCGACGGAGCCAGCCTCCTCGATGCCGAGGGATGGTTCTGCTCCGGCGACAGGGGACGGGTCGATGACGCCGGCTACGTCTACATCGAGGGGCGGGCGGACGACACCATCATCCGGGGGGGTGAGAACATCGCCCCCGCCGAGATCGAGGATGTTCTGCTCAGCCACCCCGAAGTCCTCGACGCCGTGGTGATCGGGGTGGCCGACCACGAATGGGGCCAGAGGCTGGTAGCAGTAGTGGTGAGGTCGCCGCACGCCTCGGTGGGCGAGATCGAGCTCCAGGATCTGTGCCGCAAGCGACTGCGTTCATCCAAGACACCTTCGGCTGTCGAGTTTCGAGATGAGCTTCCTCGCACCGCCACGGGCAAGATCCTGCGGCGAGAGGTTCTGGAGCAGGTGACCATCAGTTGACCGATATGGCCGAGCACGCCCTGGCCCATCCGGACCGGGTGGCCCTGACCATGGCCTCGGGCGAGGAGCAAACCTATGGTCGCTTGGCTGAGCGGGCTAACCGACTCGCCCACCTGTTCCGCCAGGCCGGGCTGGAGCGGGGTGATGGCGTAGTCCTCATGCTGCCCAACAGCCCTGAATTCTTCGAGGTGACTTGGGCGGCCCAACAATGCGGGCTCTATTACACCCCGGTCAACACCCACCTGTTGAAGGACGAGGTGCGCTACATCATCGAGGACTCCGGAGCCAAGGCCCTGATAGTCCATTCTTCCATGGTGGACAAGGCCGGCATTCTGTCCGATCCGGTGGGGCCGGTACGGCTGCGCCTGGCCGTGGGCGGCGAAGTGAGGGGATTTGGGACCTACGAGGACGAGATGGCCCGGGTCCCGTGCACAGCGATTCCCGATCCCTCCCAGGGGACCGAGATGATGTACTCATCGGGGACCACGGGCCGGCCCAAGGCGGTCAAGCGGCCGCTGCCCGGGGATGGCGGGTCGTGGGCCCAGGCCGCGGTGGAGGCGGGGCTGCGGGGCCAGCACTCCATGGCCGCGAACGACGTCTATCTGTGCCCCGCCCCCCTGTATCACAGCGCCCCGCTGGTCTACACCATGGCAGTGATGCGGGTCGGGGCCACTGCCCTGGTCATGGATCACTTCGATCCCGAACTGGCCTTGGAGTTGATCCAACGCCACGGAGTGACCCACGCCCAGTTCGTGCCGACCATGTTCGTCCGGCTCCTCAAGCTAGGTGTCGATGTCCGGTCCCGTTACGACATCTCCAGCCTGCGTGTGGTGATCCACGCCGCCGCGCCCTGTCCCGTCCAAGTCAAGGACGAAATGATGCAGTGGTGGGGACCCATCATCCACGAGTACTACGCCGGGACGGAGGGATTCGGAGGCGCCTTCATCGGTCCGCAGGAGTGGCTGGCTCACCGCGGCTCGGTGGGCCGGCCAACCAATCCGATCCACATTTTTGATGACGGGGGCCAAGAGCTAGCGCCGGGCCAGACGGGAACGATCTATTTCGAGGGTGGACCCGACCTCGAGTACCTCAACGACCCTCTCAAGACGGCGTCGGTGCGCAACGAGCAGGGCCACCGTACCCTCGGCGACGTCGGATACCTGGACGAACAGGGCTACCTGTACCTGACCGACCGGGCCGGCTTCATGGTGGTGTCCGGGGGGGTGAACATATATCCCCAGGAGGTGGAGAACGTGCTTGTCGTCCATCCCCGGGTGGCCGATGTGGCCGTTTTCGGTATTCCGAGCGCCGAGTTCGGCCAGGAGGTCAAGGCCGTGGTCCAGCCGCTGAATTGGGAGGAGGCCGGCTCGGACCTTGCCCAAGAGCTCATGGATCACTGCCGGGCTCGGCTGGCCGCTTTCAAGTGCCCCCGATCCATCGATTTCGAACCCGAATTGCCCCGCGATCCCAATGGCAAGCTCTATAAGCGACGCATGGTGGACCGTTACTGGTCAGGTCACGACACCAGGCTCTTGTGAGTCACCGAACCAGCCAGGGTCGACCCAGGCCACCCAGCCAGAATCGACCCCGGCCACCCAGCCCCAATCAAATCCAGGAGATGAACTTATGACGATGAGTGCCGATGCCCAGGTCCTTGGGGCGGAGACCAGGATGTTGATCGATGGCGCCCTGGTCGAGTCGGCCTCGGGGCGGCGCTTCGACAACGTGAACCCGGCCACCGAAGAAGTGATGGGCCAGGTTGCCGATGCCGACGGGGGGGACATGGGATCGGCCATCGGGGCGGCCCGGCGGGCCTTCGACGAGACCGACTGGTCATCCAACAGGTCCCTGCGCCGGCGCTGCCTGGAGCAGCTGTACGCCGCCATGGACGGCGAGCGCGAGGCCATCCGGGCGGAACTGGTGGCCGAGGCCGGTACGCCGGTCCTCATCACCTATGGCCCACAGTTGGACGCCCCTTTGGACGACGGCCTGTTGTGGCCGGCACGGATGATCGACGAGTTTGCCTGGGAACGCCAACTGCCCGACGGCACGGCCTTCGGTATGAACAGCCGACGCCAGGTTTGGAAGGAACCCGTAGGGGTGGTGGGGGCCATCATCCCGTGGAATTTCCCCGTGGAGATCACCATCAACAAGCTGGGCCCCGTTCTGGCCACGGGCAACACTGTGGTGATCAAGCCCGCGCCCGACACGCCCTGGAATGCCACCCGGATCGGTCGCCTCATCGCCGAGCGCACCGACATTCCCCCGGGGGTGGTCAATGTGGTGACCTCTTCGGATCACCTGGTGGGCGAGATGATGGTCACCGATCCTCGGGTCGATCTGATCTCCTTCACTGGCTCCACCGCCACCGGCCGGCGCATCATGGAGAAGGGGGCGCCCAGCTTGAAGCGCCTGTTCTTGGAGCTTGGGGGAAAGTCGGCCAGCATCGTGCTGGACGATGCCGACTTCGAGTCGACCCTACCCATGGCGTCGATGATCTGCATGCACGCCGGCCAGGGATGCGCCATGCCCACTCGCCTGTTGCTGCCCCGCAGCCGCTACGAGGAAGGAGTCGAAATGGTGGCGGCGGGGTTCGGGTCCGTCTCCTACGGCGACCCCACCGATCCCGCCAACCTGCAGGGGCCCCAGATCAACGACAGGCAAAGGGAGCGGGTTCTGGGCTACATCGACAAGGGGCGAGCCGAGGGAGCCCGGGTTGTTGTGGGTGGAGGCCGGCCGGCCCACCTGCCCAAGGGGTACTTCGTGGAACCGACGCTGCTGGCTGACGTGGACAACTCCATGACCGTCGCCCGAGAGGAGATATTCGGCCCAGTGCTGGTGGTACTGGCCTTCGACGACGACGACGACGCCGTGCGAATGGCCAACGACAGCCCCTACGGCCTTTCTGGATCGGTCACCTCGTCCTCGGAGGAGCGGGCACTCGGGGTAGCCCGACGCATCCGATCGGGCACGGTGACGGTCAACGGGGGTGTGTGGTACGGGGCCGACGCTCCTTTCGGCGGATACAAGGCCAGCGGGATTGGGCGCCAGAACGGCCTCGAGGGATTCGAGCAGTACCTGGAGACCAAGACCATTGGCCTGCCCCTGGCCTGAAGCCGAGACCGGGGCCATTCCGACACCGGCCTCAGCCGTGGCTACGGGGCTCCTTGGGTAGTCCGAGGCCAATTTCGGCCACTATGTTCAGGTTGATCTCCGTGGTGCCGCCGGCGATCGAGGTACTGGGGGCGGAGGTGGCCTGGGTGGCCCACGGCCCACCGAGCTGGGTGGAGGGACCCAACAACCCCCCGGCCAGGAGGGACAGCTCCTGCTCGGCTCTGGCCCAGGCCAGCTTGGCCAGGCTGCCGGCCACCGGTGATGGCGTCGGGGCCACCAGGAAGCGCTCACTCAGCCACCGCATGCAGGCGATGCGGCTGTACAGCGAGGCAATCTGGTGACGAATCACCGGTTGTGCCAGTGACTCCAATCCGGCGGCATCACCTAGGAGGTGTCTGAGCTTGTTGGTGAGCATGAGATGGAGTCGGGCGACTCCGGCCCGCTCGTGGGACAAGGTGTTCATGGCTACCTGCCACCCCCCATGCAGCTGGCCCAGCAACGCCGACGCCGGCACGCGAACGTCGTCAAAGAACAACTCGGCGAAGCTCGTGGCGCCGTCCATGGTCCGTATCGGACTGGACATGATGCCCGCGCTGGACATGTCGACAAGCAGGCAGCTGATGCCCCGGTGCTGGGGAACGGTGGCATCGGTACGCACGTAGAGCTGGCACCAGTCGGCGTGGTGACCCAGGCTGTTCCAGGTCTTTTGGCCGTTGACCACGAATGAGTCGCCGTCGATGCGGGCCAGGGTGCGAAGGGAGGCCAGATCCGACCCGGCATCGGGCTCGGACATGCCCTGACACCAGATCTCATCGCCCCACAACATCGGCCGGAGGAATCGATGGCGTTGTTCCTCGGTGCCAAAGGCCATGATGGCCGGGGCGATGTTGGACAGGCCGATTACGTTGAGCGGGCCGGGCGCCTCCCAACGGGCCATCTCCTCCAAGAAGGCCAGTTGCTCCACCACCGAGGCATCGCGCCCCCCGTAGGCGGACGGCCACGACACCGCGGCCCACCGGGCCAGCGCCAGTTCCCGGTTCCAGCGCCGAAGGACGTCCAAATTGGAGCCGTCGGTCATATGACTCCCGGCGCCAACGACTTCGGCTGTGAGGTTGGCTTCCAGCCACGGCCTCAGCTCTTCACGCATTCGCCGGGCCGGGCCGGCATCATAACGGCATCGACCCAGGTCGAATAAGGCGCCGGATCCGGCCTCGCTCACCAACCGGCCTCGCTCACAAGGCTTGGCACCAGGTTGGGCTCTGGGCTGGACACCGGGCCACCTTAGTTTTCATGACTCAGTGTTCGCCCTCGGAACCAAAGCGTCCACCAGTCCCCAACCCAAGGCCGTGGCCCCATCGACCTCCAGACCGGTCAGGGCCATCCAGGCGGTGCGGGACGGGCCGATGCGGCGGGGAATTCCCACCGTCCCTCCCGATCCCGGGACCAGCCCCATGGAGATCTCGGGCAGTCGGAACCGGGCGCCGGCGGCGGCCTGAACAGTTCGACAAAGTGCGGGCAGTTCGATCCCCGCCCCGATGCAGTTCCCATGCACGAAAGCTGTGGTGCGCTCGGCGCAGGCCAACAAGGCCCGGGCCGGACTGCGCGTGGTGCGTACCACGTGATTGGTAGCGGGGTCTGTACCGGAGCCGAACTCGGTTAAGTCCCCTCCACTGCAGAAGTGCGCACCTTGGCCCTTCAGCTCGACTTCTCGCACGCTCGGGTCACATGCGGCCAGATCGAAGGCCTCAACCAGCTCGTCCCTCATTGCGACGTTGAGGGCGTTGGCCACCTCGGGGCGCCACAGGTGAACGGTCATGACCCCATCGGCCAGGCTGGTATGTACGGCACCGGCCCGTGGATCTTGGGGAGGCCGGGGGGGTCCGGGACCGGGGGCCTCTCTGTTGCTCAACCATGAGGCGAATTCAGGGCCCGATTGCAGGGTCGAATAAACAAAGGACTCCGCCACCAGGGCATCGTGGGTACCCAGGTCCTGCCCGAACCTGAGCAGCTGGACCAGGGCCACGCTGGCCTGGGGGTTAGCGGTCACCGCCTCCACAAGGGTCGCCAGCGCCGACTCCACCGGGCCATTCCCGCTGACCCAGGGCCGGGGTGGGGATTCCTCTGCACAGATCAGGACGTCGAGTTCAGGGGCGGTGTCCATGGATCTTTGAGCCACTCCTACGGCGACGCAACCCAGCCGACGAGCTGCGTCCGCCCACCGTTGGCCGGCCGGGCCGTCCTCCACCGCCACGGCCAAGATGGGGCGACCGGAGAGGACGCCGACGGCCTCGGGATGACCACCATTGTCGACCAGGGCCAGGGCCTGATCGGCACTGAGGATCGCTGTGGGGGAGGGATAGGAGGCCACGTGGGTACAGTAATCTTTGCCGATGATCGCACCCCCGGGGCCGATGATCGCACCCCCGGGGTCGGCGATCGCACCCCCGGGGTCGGCGATCGCACCCCCGGGACCGGTGTCGGGCCTTGCTGGAACTGACCAGACGCACCGGGTGCTGGCCGGTCTGTTGGAGCAGGGACTGGAGCCGGGGTCCGGGTTGGCGAGCCGACAAGGCGGCAGGCCGGATATTCGTGCACACGCCTCGGAGTGGGCCGACTCGGGGGCCATGTGGCTCACGGGCTGGCCCGGGGAGGCTCCACTGGTCCCGCCTGCACCGGTCCTCGGTGCTATTCGAGGCATCACCGAGGTGCTCGCCGCCTTGGCCGGCTGGGTAGGCGATGAACCCTGGCTTGACCCCGCCATCCTGATCGGAGGGCGCAGCGCCCTGACCGGGCAGCACCGGGGCGGCCGCGCTTCGGTGGGGGGGTCGTGTCGGATGGTGAGGGCCGGCGACGATTGGGTGGCGGTGAACCTGGCCCGACCCGATGACGTACTGGCTGCCGCGGCCGTCCTGGGGCCACAGGGCCGGAACCCGACCCCGGTGTGGGCCGAACTGGAGCCCAGGTTCGCCCGGTGGAAGGGGCAAGACGTGGTCGAGCGCCTCCAGGAGTTGGCCGTTCCGGCGACCATCCTGCCCCGGGGCACAAGCCCCGAGGTGGCCCTGCCGTGGCGGGTTACCACCATCGGGACCACGAGTGACAAGGCGGGAGGGGCGATCGAATCGAAGTTGGGGGGATTGGGCTACCGAACTCCGGTGGTGGTGGATCTTTCCGCCATGTGGGCCGGGCCGCTGTGTGCCCAGCTGCTGGGTCGGGTCGGGATGAGGGTCATCAAGGTGGAGAGCGCAGCGCGCCTCGATGGGGCGAGACGGGCCAACACGGCGTTTTATGACTGGCTCCATGCCGGGCACGAGAGCGTCGTCTTAGATTTCGGTACGAACGAGGGCCGCCAGGCCCTGCACCAACTGGTCGCCGGGGCCGACGTGGTGGTGGAATCTTCCCGGCCCCGCGCCCTGGAGCAGTTGGGCATCAAGGCCCGATCCATCCTGGAACGTCATGAGGGAAAGACGTGGATTTCCATCACCGGCCACGGCCGGGATGGTCCCAGGGCATCGTGGGTGGCATTTGGTGATGACGCGGCGGCGGCGGCAGGTCTCGTGGCCTGGGACCGGACGGGGTCCCCGGTCTTTTGTGCCGATGCAATCGCCGATCCCATCTCGGGGCTTTGCGCCGCCCTGGCCGGCCTGGCTTCGTACCGCCGGGGGGGAGGCCACCTCATCGATGTTCCCCTGAGCGCTGCCGCGGCCTTTGTGACTGAGCGTCCCGCCCAGGCCGAGGCCGCCTACCTGGTCAGTCGAGGGCCAGGTGGATCGTGGGTGGTCAACCAGAATGGCTTTGCAACCGTGGTCCGCCCCCCTGTGCCCCCGCCTGCCGGCCCTCCCGCACGGCGGGCCGGGGCGGACACCGCGGCCGTGGTGTCCCAGCTGGGACCTGGGGGTCGGCCTTAGTGGGCCTGGTGATAACCGACGTCGCCCTTTGGGGAAACCCACTCGGCTCGGGCCGGGCCGATGTGCGCATCGAGGGCGGGTTGATCGCCGAGATCGCCCATCGCATCCGAACGGGCCGCCGCGACGAAGTGATCGAGGGGGGCGCAGGCTTGCTGTTGCCCGGTCTTCACGATCATCACGTGCATCTCAGATCGATGGCGGCTCAGCAGTCCTCGGTGGTGGTGGGCCCACCCGAGGTCAGTGACCGGGCCGGATTGGCTCGCCGGTTGAGGGAGGCGGCCCGTAGCCCAGGGACGGATTGGTTGCGGGCGACGGGATATCACGAGTCGGTGGCCGGAATCCTGGACCGCGACCAGCTTGACATCATGGTTCGGGATCGACCCTTGCGGGTGCAGCATCGAACCGGCGCCCTTTGGGTTCTCAATTCGATGGCCCTCCGGTTGACCGGGGCAGAGGAACTTTGTGATCCCGGGGTGGAGCGCGACGAGTCGGGTCGGATGACCGGCCGCCTGTGGCACCTGGATCGCTGGATGGCCTCGGCCACGCGTCGCACCGGCGGAGATCTGGCAACCGGCGGAGATCTGGCAACCGGCGGCGACCTGGGCGAGGTGGGTCGGCGCGGGGCTGAGATGGGCATCACCGGATTTACTGACGCCACGCCGGACAGATCGGCCCAGGAGGCATCGGCCCTGGTCCAGGCCAGCGAAGAAGGCAGCCTCCCCCAGCGTCTCCACCTCATGTCTTCGCCGTGGTGGCCGGGGACCGAAGCCGACCCGCCGACCCGCGGGAAGGTAACGGTGGGTCCGGTCAAGGTGATGCTCCACGACAACGACCTGCCCCCCATCGAGGACCTCGTGGCCCGCGTTGCCAACGCTCACCAGAGGGGACGAGCGGTGGCGGTTCACTGCGCCACCCAAGTCCAACTGGCCCTGACCATGGCCCTGCTCGACGCGGCCGGCGCCCAACGCGGCGATCGAATCGAGCATGGGGCTCTCATCCCTGGATCGGCCATCGAGGATCTGGGTCGGATGGGGGTGACCGTCGTAACCCAGCCCAACTTCGTGGTCGAACGGGGCGAGCAGTTCCGCCGGGAAGTCGATCGGGTCGATCATGACTCCTTGTACCGCTGCGCCACCCTTCAGGCCCACGGAGTTGCCGTGGCCGCGGGCACCGATGCCCCCTTCGGCTCGATGGATCCCTGGGCAGCCATGAGGGCGGCGGTGAGCCGCTCCATCCCTGGATCGGGCGTGTTGGGTCCGGACGAGAGAGTAACCCGGCGGGCGGCCGTCGAGCTGTTCCTCGGAACTGCGGATGCTCCCGGTGTCCCACGTCGGGTGGAGGTGGGTGGCGCCGGCGACTTGTGCCTCCTCAAGTTGGCCTGGGCCGATATCGAGGAACTGGGCGCCGACCTGGTGGCCCTTTGCATCATCGACGGTCGGGTCGTGGCCGATCTCCGGTGATGCCCGTCGGGGTCGTGGTTGTGCGCGAGGCGAGGAATGAGCATCATAAGGACCGGTGGCCGACGTGAAGGATTTCCTCGACGTTCTCGCTCTGGAAGAGGTAGGCCCGGGCCGCTATCGGGCCGGGAACCTTCCCGGCACTGCCGGCCCCGTCTTTGGCGGGCAGATCCTGGGCCAGATCATCGTGGCTGCGGCCCGAGGCGAGCTGCACAAAAGGGTGAGGTCGATCCACGCCATCTTCGCCCGGGGAGGCCGGCCAGACCAGGCGCTGGAAATCGATGTTGACACCATGCACTCCGGACGGTCGTTCGCCAGCGCCACGGTGACTGTTCGCCAGGGTGACCGCCTGTGCACCCGAGCCCTGGTCCTACTGGGGGGAGAGGAGCCCGATCTGATTCGCCACGCCGCCGTAGCTCCTGTCGTGGGTGAGCCTGAAGCTGCTACTGCGCTGGAGCCGTACCTGGTGGCCGGTGAGCTGCGAGCAGTCGGAGGGGTCGACCTCCTCGATCCCGATGCGGTGGGCCCGCCCCACTACGACCTTTGGTTCCGCTGCCCCGGAGCCGGATCGGACCAAGCCACAAACCAGGCCATCCTGGCCGATGCCACCGACATGTTCCTCATCGGAACGGCCATGCGCCCGCATCGGGGGGTGGGCCAAGCCATGGCCCACCGCAGCCTGGACACCGGCGTAGTCAGTCACACTCTCACTTTTCATCAGCCCCTGACGGTGCAGGACTGGCACCTCTTGGCCCATGAGAGCCCATACGCCGGGGGCGGGCGATCCTACGGCCGGGCCCATGTGTTCTCCCGGTCGGGTGAATTGGTGGCTTCCTTCGTCCAAGAGAACATGATCCGGGCTCATCCGGCCGCCGAGAAGCACTAGGGGTCTCTATCACCGCCACTACCGAGGGCCGTCTGGGGGGCCGCAGCGCTTTGGTGGTGGGGGCGTCGAGTGGACTGGGCCGGGGTTTGGCCCTGCGTCTGGTAGCCGAGGGCGCTCGGGTGGCGGTGGCCGCTCGACGTCGGGACCGCCTCCAGGCATTGGCGGCCGAGGCTGGAACTGCCTGTGTTCCTCTGGTTTGTGACGTCAGGGACGAATCCTCCTGTCAGGCCGCCGTCACCGGGGCGGTGGAGGCGCTGGGTGGCCTGGACTACCTGATCTACTGCTCGGGCGTCGGGCCCTTGCGCCGACTGGTCGACGCCGACCAGTCACTGTGGAGCGGGGTCATGGCGACCAATGTGATCGGCGCCGCCCTGGTCACCCGGGCCGCCGCCCCTCACCTCGAAAGATCGGGAGGCAAGGCGGTGTTCTTATCCTCCATCTCGGCCGGGGTGACTCCGCCGTGGCCCGGCCTCGGGCTCTACGGGGTGAGCAAGGCCGCCCTTGAGCGTCTGGTCCAGTCCTTCCAGGCCGAGCTTCCTGACGTGGCCTTCACCCGGATGATCATCGGCCCGGCCGGGGTCGACGCCGCCACCGAGTTCGCCAATGGCTGGGACCCTGATCTGGCCGGGGACGTGGGCCGTACCTGGGTGCAAAAGGGATACATGGGTGACGGGCTGGTATCCCTGGCTGACATAGGCGATCAGTTGGTGGCGCTGTTGGCCGCCGAGGCCAGGGTGGAGTGCGTGGTCATCGTCCCGGGCTGATGCCTGGGCAGTTAGTAGGCTGGCGCCGCTTTGAGCGAAGGGTCCGATGACTTGTTCGATCCGCCGCTTGAGCGAAGGGTCCGATGAGGTTCGACGAGAGGAAGCTTTGATGGGGTCCAGTGCGACTGACCTGGCTTTGTTGGCCTTGCGCCTTACCGCCGGGGTGGTGTTCTTGGCCCACGGGTTCAATCACATCTTCGGCGGGGGCAAGATCGCCGGCACCGGAAGGTGGTTCGAGAGCCTGGGCATGAAGCCCGGGTGGCTCCATGCCTGGACGGCCAGCCTGACCGAGGTGGGGGCGGGTGCCCTCCTCGTCGCCGGGCTACTGACCCCTATCGCCGGGGCCGGGGTGGTTGGGGTGATGCTGGTGGCCCTCATAACCAATCACCGGGGCAAGGGGTTTTTCATATTTCGTCCTGGTGAGGGGTGGGAGTACGTGATGACCCTCACCGTGTTGGGCTTTGTCCTGGCCATGCTGGGCCCTGGGGCTTGGAGCCTCGATCGAGTCCTGGGTCTGGAGGCTCTGTGGGGCTGGACCGGGTTGTGGATCGCCCTGGGAGCGGGCGCGGGGGGCGCTCTCGGCCTGCTCGTCGGATTCTGGCGACCCGAGCCCAAGGAGTCCTGATCAGGTTGGGTGAGCCCCCGGCGGACCCGGAACCACCCCCTCCCGGCGAGCGCGCTGTGGTGCCCGGTCGACAACCGGTGGGCCCAGTGGAGTTCGATCCGTTCTCCACGGTTTTCTTCGACGACCCCTACGCCATGTACCGCCGCCTGCGGGACGAGGCCCCCGTCTATTACTCGGAGGCATACGGGTTCTTCGCCCTATCCCGCTGGGACGATGTGGTCCGCGCCCACCGGGAATGGCGGACCTATTCCAGCGGGCATGGCGTGGATCTGGCCACCCTCAAGTCCGACCCCGATCAGATCCGGGGACTGGCCAGCCTGATCATGATGGACCCCCCGGATCACGATCGCCTGCGGTCATTGGTGAACCGGGTGTTCACCCCACGGGCTGTGCTGGCCCTGGAGTCCATGGTCCGCCAGGTGGTCACCCAAGCCCTCGAACCCCTGGAGGGACTGGAGCGCTTTGACGCTGTGGCCGACTTCTCAGGGCCATTTCCAGTCGAGATCATCTGTCGCATGCTCGGCGTGCCCCGGGCCGATCGCCAACAGATCCGCCACTGGCTGGACATCGCACTGCATCGCCAGCCGGGCCGGTTGGAGCCGACGCCCGAGGGGATCGAAGCCATGGTGTCGGCCGGCGCCTACTTCTACCAACTGGCCCAGGACAAGCGTCGTCATCCGGGCGATGACATGATTTCGCGCCTGAGCCAGGTCGAGGTGGAGCGGGGTGACGGGTCGAAGACCAAGCTCGACGACACCGAGATCGCGGGCTTCGCCTCTCTCCTCGGCGGGGCCGGAGCCGAGACGGTCACCAAGCTTGTGGGCAATGCCGTGGTCCTTTTCGCTCGCCACCCTGACCAGTGGCGTCGTGTGGTCCAAGATCCGTCGCTTGCCGTGGGTGCAGTGGAAGAGACCCTGAGGTTCTGGCCGCCGTCGCAGTACCAGGGCCGGTACTCGGTGCGCCCGATGACCAGCAATGGGGTGAGCATCCCGGCTGGTTTCCCTGTGTTGTTGGTCACGGGGGCGGCGACGAGGGACGAGCGACATTTTCCCGATCCGGACCGCTTCGACCTGGACCGGGTCCCGGGCCTGGCCCTGGGGTTCGGTTACGGGATCCACGCCTGTCTGGGCGCGGCTCTGGCTCGCCTGGAAAGTCGAGTGGCCCTGGAGGAGCTCGCCCGGCGCTGGCCCGCCTACAGGGTGGAAGAGGAAAACCTGACAAGGGTGCACATGTCAAATGTGGCCGGATTTGCAAATGTGCCGGTGTCCTCGGGACCTTTTACACCTCGTGCCTCCGCAGGGTAGCGTTGGTAACTCGTTCTAAAGCGTCGGCGGCTTGTTGGGATTGGCCCGGAGGGGAAGGTGCCCGTGGAACTGGACGAAATGATCATGGTGAGCGTCGACGATCACGTCGTTGAGCCACCAAACGTCTTCGAGGGCCGCCTCCCAGCCCGATACGCCGAACTGGCCCCCAAGTTCGTCACTCGGGAGGACGGAACCAATGTATGGCGCTACGAAGGTGCCGAGATCTCAAACGTGGCCCTCAATGCCGTGGCCGGGCGCCCGGCCGAGGAATACGGTATCGAGCCCACTTCCTTCGACGAGATCCGGCCCGGATGCCACGACATCAACGAGCGGGTCAAGGACATGGATGCCAACGGGGTGTTGGGGTCGCTGTGCTTTCCGTCCTTCACCGGATTTTGCGGCCAGCTGTTCGCACGCACCGAGGACAAGGATGTGGCACTGGCAATGGTGCGGGCCTACAACGACTGGCACATCGACGAATGGTGCGGGACCCATCCCGGGCGGTTCATCCCTTGTCCCATCCCAGCCATCTGGGACCCTCTGGTGATGGCTGAGGAGGTCCGGCGCACGGCAGCCAAGGGGGCGCACGCCATAACTTTTTCCGAGAACCCCTCCAAACTGGGTTGGCCCAGCGTCCATTCAGATCACTGGGATCCGTTCTGGACGGCGTGCAGCGATGAGGGTGTGGTCGTGTGCATGCATATCGGGTCATCTTCGGAGCTGGTCATCACTTCGCCTGATGCCCCCATGGATGTGCTCATCACCCTCAGCCCCATGAACATTGTTCAAGCCGCAGCCGATCTGGTGTGGTCCCCGGTGCTGAGAAAGTTTCCCGACCTCAAGATTGCCCTGTCCGAGGGGGGAATCGGCTGGATTCCCTATTTCCTGGAGCGGATCGACTACAACTACCAAAAGCACCACGCCTGGACCGGTCAGGATTTCGGGGACAAGTTGCCCAGCCAGGTGTTCAACGAGCACATCATCACCTGTTTCATCGACGATGCCTTTGGCATCGCCAGCCGGGATTACCTCAACCTGGACAATGTCACCTGGGAATGCGACTACCCCCACTCCGACACCACCTGGCCCACGGCCCCGGAGACGGCCATGAAATACCTGAACGGTGTTTCCGACCATGACATCAACCGGATCACCCATCTCAATGCCATGCACCATTTTGCCTACGACCCGTTCTCGGTCATCCCCCGCTCCGAGGCCACCGTGGGCGCTCTGAGGCGCCGGGCCGCCGGCCACGACGTGTCCATCCGTTCGACATCGCGCCATCCCAAGGGGAGCCGTGCCAACCTGGCCGCCGACCTGGACGCACTGCGTACCATGGCCAAGAGCTGATGACCCAAGTCGACCGGCTCGATCCTGCTCCGACCTACCGCTCCGATGGCTTCCTGGATCCCGCTGTGGGGGCCAACCCCCAGCCCTTCTACCGGTCCGCCCGTCAGGTCGGAGCAGTAGTCGAGGGTTCCTTCGGGCCCCAGGTGGTAAGCGGGTCTGCCGTCGACTACGTCCTGCACCACCCCGAGCAGTTCTCCTCGGCCATGGAGGCGGTGGACCTGGGCCAATCGGTGCCCCTCATCCCCCTCCAGGTCGATCCCCCCGATCACGTCAAGTACCGGCGTCTGCTCGATCCCATATTTGCCCCGCGCCAGATAAACCGGCTCGAGCCCGACATCGCCGCCATGGTCAACGAGCGGATCGATTCGTTCATCGACCGGGGCGGGTGCGACCTGGCCGACGAATTGGCCGTGCCCATCCCGTCGTCGGTCTTCTTGGGCATGCTGGGTTTCCCCTTGTCCCAACTGGACGTTTTTTTGGCAATGAAGGACGGGATCCTGCGCCCCGGGGGTGATGACCTGGACGAAATGAGGGCCGGCCAAAGGAGGGCAGCGTCCCACATCGAGGACTTCTTCGCCGAGGCCATCAGTGACCATCGTCGCCATCCGAGCGACGACATCCTCGGCTTGTTGCTCGCCGCGGAGGTCGACGGGCAACGGCTGACCCAGGAGGAGATCGTGGGCATCTGCTTCCTGTTCGTCCTAGCCGGTCTGGACACCGTGACCGACAGCCTGGAGTGCTTCTTTGCCTACCTGGCCCAGCACCCCGATCAGCGCCGAGCCATAGTGGAGGATCCGGGCCTCATCCCGTCCGCCGTGGAGGAGCTGTTGAGGTGGGAAACGCCGGTGACGGCCGTTCCCCGCATGGCCACCGTCGACATCGATCTGGGCGGATGCCCTCTGCGCCAGGGTGATCACGTTGGGGTATGCATCGGCTCGGCCAACACCGACGAGGACATCGTGCCTGATGCCTTCGAGGTCAACCTGGGTCGTAGCCCCAACAAGCACGCGGCTTTCGGCGCGGGCATCCACCGCTGCCTGGGCTCCCACCTGGCCCGCTTGGAGCTGCGCACCACCCTGCGAGAGTGGCATTCGCGTATCCCCGAATACCACCTGGCCCCGAACGTTGTGCTGTCTTATTCGATGGGACTGCGTCAGGTCGAGCATCTTCCCCTCGTCTTTGGGGCATGACCGCCGAACGGGATCTTCTGGCCGAGGTAACCAGGAAGTTTCTCGCCAACTCAGTGCCGACGGCCCGGGTGAGAGCCCTGGCCGACAAGGAGCAGGCCGGCTTCGAAAGACATTGGTGGCGCCAGGGGGCTGAGTTGGGGTGGACCTCGCTGCTTGTGCCCGAAGAGTTCGGCGGGGGAAGCGTCTCGGGACGGGCCGTGGCCGACTTGGCCGTGGTGGCCGAGGAGATGGGACGAGCAGTGGCCCCCGGCCCCTTCCTACCCTGCAACCTTGCCGCCCTGGCCCTTGGAGCCGACGGGGGGCGCCACGGGGATATCCTGGCCGATATCATGGCCGGCCAGACCGTCGCCGCCTGGTGCGGTCCCGGTCCCATGGGGGCCGAGCGGGGCCAGGGGAAGCAGCCCGAACCCCGCCTCCAGGCCAAGGGGGGCGCGGGAGGCTACGTCATCAACGGCGCCATTTCGGCGGTCGAGGCCGCAGTCGAGGCTGACTCCTTCGTCGTCACCACCGTTTCCGATGGGGGCCCAACCCAGTTCGTCGTCCCGGCCGACGCCTCAGGGCTCAAGGTCAAGGCGATCAACAGCTTGGACCTGGTCCGGCGATTCGGTCAGGTCAGCTTTGACTCCGTGCAGGTTCCCGAATCCGCTCGGATCGGGTCCGAGGGGGGAGCGGGACCCGAAGTCGAGTACCAGCTGATGGTGGGGGCGGTGCTGGCCTGCGCTGCGATGGTCGGCGCCACTGATCGGGCCTTTCATCTCACCGTTGACTATGTCTTCGACCGCAGTTCCTTCGGACGGCCCCTGGCCTCGTATCAAGCTCTCAAGCACCGCTTGGCCGACATGAAATTGGGCCTGGAGGCGTCCCATGCCACGGCCGAAGCGGCGGCCCTCGCCGTGGTTCGGGGATCGGCCGAGGCCCAGGAGTTGGTCAGTGTGGCCAAGGCCTACATTGGCGATCGAGCTCCCGAGATTCTCCAAGAGTGCGTGCAGTTGCATGGGGGCATCGGCGTTACTTGGGATCACGATCTGCACCTTTACCTTCGCCGGGTGGTCCTGGACCGCGGCCTGTTCGGAACGCCCCGGGATCACCGGGAGCGAATCGCCGCCATGATGGATCTGTAGGGAAGCGACGGCCATGACCATGGACAAGCCCAACGACCGGGTCGGCCCGGTGGATCGAGCCGGAGCGGCTGAACCGGCCGAGAATGCCAAGCCGATCGAGGAGGTCGAGCCGATCGAGAGCGCCGAGGCGATCGAGGAGGTCGAGGTCTTTCGAGCACGAGCCCGGGCCTGGCTCGCCGAGACTATGCCCCGCTTGCCCGAGGGGGTGGACAACGCCACCCTCATGCACGAGGACGAGAGCGGGTCCCGGGCCCGGTACTTGCAGCGGATTCTTCATGATGGAGGGTTCGCCGGCCTGTGCTTCCCCCGCCGCTACGGAGGTCAAGGCCTGACGTCGGCCCACCAAAGAGCCTTCGCCCTCGAAGCCCTGCCCTATGAATTGCCCGTGCTCTTCGATGTGCCGACCTTGTCCATCCTGGCTCCCACTCTGTTGGACTTTGGCACCGAGGAGCACAAGGCGGCCCACATCCCGGCCATCCTGCGGGGCGATGAGTTGTGGGTGCAATTCTTGTCCGAGCCCAGCGGCGGGTCCGATCTGGCCGGTCTGTTGACCAGGGCTACCCGGGACGGCGACGTGTTCATCCTGAACGGGTCCAAGATCTGGTCGTCGGGGGCCTTCCGTTCTGACTACGCCCTGTGCCTGGCTCGCACCGACTGGCATGTGCCCAAGCACCGGGGTCTCACTATGTTCATCGTCAAGATCCACCAGCCCGGCATCGAGGTGCAGCAGATCAAGATGGTCAACGGCACCGCCGAGTTCTGTCAGGAGTTCTTCAACGACGTGGCCGTGCCGGTCGATGCGGTGGTGGGAGAGGTCAATGACGGCTGGACGGTGGCGTCGAGATTGCTTTTTCACGAACGCGAGGCGGTGGGCGGAGGGTCCCAGTACGTCAATGCGGCCATGGTCTCCTCCAGGATCGAGGACCGGCGCAGCGACCTAGCCGACCTGGCCCGCGCTACGGGCCAGGGATCGGACCCCCGGGTGCGCCAGCTCGTGGCGGAAGGTCTGGTCAATGATCGGGTCCGTCGCCAGCTCACCGAGCGGGTGACGGCCGCCATCCGGGCTGGACGAATGCCCGCTCCGGCCGGTTCCCTTGCGCGCTTGTGCGCCGCCGTCACGAGCGAGCGACACTTTGATATCGGCCTGGAGATCGCCGGGGCAGGGGCCGGAGCTTGGGGCGATGGCGACCCGGCCGGAGCCTGGGGTGAGCTATACCTGTCTCGCCAGGGCGGGAGTCTGGGCGGTGGCAGCAATGAGATGCAGCGCAACATCATCAGCGAACGAGTCCTCGGCATGCCACGGGAGTATGCCGCCGATCGGGACCGGCCCTTTGACGAGGTGCGCCACAACCGCCCGGCCGGGCCTTACGACTCCTAGCCCTAGCGGGTGGGGGTAGGGGCCCGGGGCAGGTCCTTGACGGCGGGAACCACAGGAGGGGCGGACCGCCAGTCGGGCACTCCGTGCTCGGGCTTGGCCACCGGGTAATGATCCTCGTTTATCTCGGCCCAATGGGAATGGTTGAGCTGGTGCAGGGTGAAGCAGGACTGCAGGGCATTGTAAAAGCCCATGCTGTCCACCGTCTGATTGACCGATTCCTTGATCAACAGGGCAGTGACGGTTGGC
>JBOGIG010000030.1:0-44631 GCA_050742455.1 Acidimicrobiales bacterium | reverse complement strand
GGAGCTATCTGCGGTGATTGCACTATCGGTGGCCCGGAGTTGATAGCCAGTGCCAGGCCGGTCGATCTTGCAGCCGGTGTAGTTCACAACGCCGGAAGTGTTGGTTCCCGCACAGCCCGACAGAGTGCTAGGCCCGCCTGAGGTGGGCGTTCCCGGTGTTATGGACAGAACGGGGACAGTGGGGTCGGTGGTGACGTTGCCGCCAGCGTCATAGAGAGTGACCTGAGGCTGCTGGGCCCAGGCCACATTGCTGGTGCCGCCGCCCGGCTGGACGGTAAACACCAACGTGGCGGCGGGACCGGCGGTGACGTTGAAGGGCGAGCTGTCAGCGGGGGTGAGGATTCCGTCGGTGGCGTGGAGCTTGTAGTTGGAGCCGACCTTGTCGATCTTGCAGCCGGCGAAGGTGGCCACGCCATTGACAGCCGTAACCGGATTGGTGGTGCAGGCCAGGGTCGCTCCGGCGGTCCCGGTTCCAGTGGTGATGGACAGGGTCACCTGGCTGGACGAGTCAGTGGTGACGGTATTGCCTCCGGCATCCTCGACGGTCACGACCGGCTGGGTGCCAAAGGCACTTCCACCGGTGCCACCACTGGGCTGGGTGGTAAATGCCACTTGGTTGGCGGCGCCGACCGTGATTGAGTAAGCGGGCGACGACACTGCAAGGGTATCTGCAGACGTGGATTCACTGATCGTGTAGACCGAGCTGGCCACCGTCGGGTTGGTCGTGACTGCCGCCGCAACGGTCACTAACGTCGAGGCGACAACCGTCGAGGAAGCAAGAGTGATGATGACTTGGTTGGTCGTGGAACTGCTATTGAACTTGGACACGGCCACGCTCCCAACCGTCGAACTAGTGACGGTGTAGTTAGCGGAGGTCGATGAGAAACCCGTGCCAGCGGGCGCCACTAAGGTGATCGTCGAGTTCGCAAAAAGGGCACCGGAGGCACTCGTCGTGAACGGGATACTGTACGAAGCGATGGCCCCTTCGGTCGAAGTGCTCGGGGCAACCGGGCCTGGGGTGACGGAAGTTGTCACGACAGCGAGGGCCGGAGATGCAGTTAGGAGTGGCACCACCATCCCCAGTGCCATGAACACGGCAGCTGCAAACTTTCCCCGCCGCGCATAGGGGGCCGGGATGCGCCAGCGACGGGCACCTTTCTGAGGTACCGAAGGCATATCTGCCGAGTTCCCGCTGTCCAATCCCATGGTGCACTCCTCTTTTTTTCTTAACTTAGGTGAAACGCGATATCTGCGCCGTCCACACATTCGGACTGTGCATCCATGGACCGTAAACGGCCCAGGTACAGCTTGAATGAAACGAATACTGACGCATCCCGCTCCGTGCCTATGCTGAGGGTTTACTCGGTCGCCGGCGGGCAAGTCTAGGGTATCGTGCCATTTAGTACATGGGTTCCAGCATCTGAGAGGTCAGGGGTTACCTGGCTGAGCCAATTACTCAGCTGCGCCACTCCCCGGAGCGAAGTCTGGCTATGCGCTGGTCGGTGGGAGGGTGGGTCATGAACAGGTGGGAGAACTGAACCTTGCGGCCCCCGAAGGGGTTGATGATGAACATGGACGCCTCCGCCGGGGCAACGGCCATGGGCACGGCCTTGACACCCTGTTCGATCTTGATCAGCGCTCGGGCCAACGGTTCGCCGTCGCCCACCAGCCTGGCGCCGGATCGATCGGCCTCGAATTCGCGGCTACGGGTAAGGGCCATCTGAAGAAGCACGGCAGCGATGGGAGCCAGGATCGACAGGGCCAGCATGGTGACGATGCCGCCCTCGCCTTCGTTGTTGTTGCCACCGAACATCTCGCCCCACATGGCGATGCGGGCAACGAAGGTGATGCCCATGGCCACAGCCGCCGCCACCGATCCGATCAGGATGTCGCGATTGCGAACATGGCTGATCTCATGGGCGAGCACGCCCCGTAGTTCATCCCAGTCCAGGATGGACAGGATGCCCCGGGTAACGGCGACGGCGGCATGGTGGGGGTTGCGGCCGGTGGCGAACGCGTTGGGCTGTGGGTCAGGGGTCACATACAGCTTGGGCATGGGCATCTCGGCCCGCTGGGTGAGCTCGCGTACAACCTTGTAGTACTCCGGCATCTCGCTCTCGGAAACCGGCACGGCTCGGGCCGCCTTGATGGCGATGGAATCGGAGAACCAGTAGGAAGCGCCGGTAATGACCACACCGATGACCAGGCCGATTGCGGCGCCGGAGGGCCCGCCGAGGGCCGCTCCGATAAGGACGATGAGACCGCCGAGTGCGGCCAGGAGAACATAGGTCTTGACAGTGTTGCGGTCCATGGCTCCAAAACGATAGCGCCGGGTATTTCGTTCCTGAAACCAAACGGTTCCTGATGGCTCAACCGTTCCTGATGGCCCAGCCGACCCTGATGGAATACGACCCCAGGCGCCGATCGGGATCAGTCGTAATAACCGGAGTGGATGTAGACGCAGGGCACTCCCTCGGAGCGGAACATGTCCTGGTTGCGCCGATCGTCCTCGAAGGCCAGCTCCAACGCGAATCCCTGCCGGCGCAGCAGGGCAACGGTCCTGCGCTTGAAGACCCGGGCGGCCGAGTACTCGCCAAAGTCCCTCATGATGAGCAAGTCCCAGCGTAAGCCATAGCGGGCCAACCAGGCCAGGGTCTGGGGTTGGACACGCAGGGGCCGACCGGTGAGGAGGATCACGCACAGGCGTTGGTCCATCAGGCCAAGCAGCCTGGCCACTTCCTCGATCAGGGGGTCATCGCCACAGGCCTCGAAAAAGGAGTCCCAGTCCCGAAGCCTCGACTCCAGGTAATGCTGGCGACTGGCGGCATCCGACAGCACCCCGTCCATGTCGAAGACGACTGCCGAAGTGGGCTCGACGGGGCCATTTCTCCAACGCCAGTGCCCGGGGATGGCAGGCGGGCCATGGGGCATTGACCCACACTACCTAGGGCACCACCCCAGGTGTCTCTCCTGTACTGGCAGAATGGCCCCTCATGGATACCGGGCCGGCGATTCCCGACATTGCCACCATCGATGTCCCCGTCGGGCGCCGGGTAATGATCGCGGGCGACCTCCTGCTGGCCCCGGTGGCCACGCCCGCCTCGATATCCGCATCGGGCGACCTTGCCCGGGCGGTGGATGGATGGACCGGTCCCGGTCTGATCGTCTTCAACGGGAACCTCTTCGATCTGGTCTCCTCACCCCACGATGGATCAGGCCGGCCGCCGACCGAGCCCGCCTTGGCCTCGACCCTGGAGGCCCACCGGGCATTGATTACGGCGCTGGACCGCTTCGCGGCCCAGCCCGGTCGCGAAGTTCTTATCATGCCCGGAGCGCGGGACAGCCGCCTGGCCTGGGACGACGGCTCGGCTCGGTTGCTCAGATCCCGCATCGCCGGTGTCGAATTCGCCCTGGCCGCCGATCTGCACCTGGCCCAGGCCGGGGAGACCAAGGTGGTCCATGTGGAGCCGGGCCACGGACTGGACGCTTCCAGCGCCTTTGTCGACCCTCGCAATCCCCTGGACACACCGCTCGGTTACCACCTGGTAGCCGAGGTGCTACCCGGCCTGGGGCGCACAAAAGGAAACTGGCTCTCGGGCATGGACCGACTGGTGGACCGATCGGCTATGGCCCGCTTTGTGGCGTCACGCCTGACTTACCGCCGGGCCCTGCGCCACATCTGGTGGCTGGGGATACCCGTTGCGATCGCGCTCGTCCTCAAATTTCCCCTGGCCTACTGGCTGCGCCTCAAGGGACATCACATCGATTTCTCCTCCACGTGGCTGGATCGATTGGGCCTGGTCGGGGCCACCACCGGAGTCGACCTGGTGCTATTCGCCGGCATTGTCTCGCTGGTCAGCCGCCGCACCTGGAACGCCCTCAGAGCCAGCACTCTGGGTCGATCAGACTCGACCGGCAACGGGCCGGCTCGGCAACTGGCTCGGCGCATGATCAATGCGGGCTGCGCCGGCGTGGTCACAAGCCACACGTTCCAACCCGAGCTAACCCACCTCGGTCCTGGCTTTTATGCCAATACCGGAGCGGGGGCTGAAGTGGTGGAGGAACGGTCCGGTCGCCTGGGACTCCCTCCGGTGTTCGTGGCCTACCGCCAGCTTTCATGGGTGGAGCTGGAGGCCGGGGCCGATCTACACGTTCGCCTGCTCCAGGCCCGGATCGACCTCCCCGGAGCCAACCTTGCCGAGCGCCTGGCCGCCCGGGGACCACGCCGATCCGATGCTCACCCGCAGGTGGTGGCCTCGTTTCCCCAGGGCCAGAGCTGGCCAATGAGTTCGGACCCCGTACTAGGCAAACGCCGGGTTCGACGGTGGTCGGCCGCCATCATTGCCCTGGCTGGACTAGCCAACTTCTTATCGGCGGTGACCCCACCTCTGGAGCACCGACTTCGTTTCATCCTTCACCTGGTACCTCTCGGCGTATCCGAGACCGCTGATGCCCTGGTGGCCCTGGCCAGTCTGGGTCTGGCCGGACTGGCCCGGGGCATCCGGCGGGGCCAGCGCCAGGCCTGGGCCATCTGCATCGGGCTGCTGGTCGGCACCGCCATCCTCAATCTGGTCAAGGCCATCGACGTAGAAGAGACGGTGGTCTCGTGCTTGGCCATCGTCTTCCTGCTGGTCAACCGGAAAGCGTTCGATGCCGCTGTGGATCGGCCCTCCCAGCGTCGGGGGCTTGCCTATCTGGTTGGCGGCGCCACGGCCGTCACCCTCATCACAACCGGCGCTTTGGAGCTCTCATTGGCGCTGTCCAGGCACCACCACGCCCTGTCTTTTCCCGTGGCACTTCAGGCCGTGGCGGAACGACTGGTGGGTTTGGGCACCGTGACCCTGCCCCATCGGGTCAACGAATTCCTCAGCCCTGCACTGGCCGCCATCGGCCTCGGTCTGGCCGCCTTCATCCTGGTCCTGGGGTTTCGTCCCGTAGTGGGGCACCGCACAGCGCGACGCAGGCCCACCTCGGCGATCCCAGGGCCCTCGACATCGCTCGGACCGACAGCCAAGCCGGCCTCATCGGACTGGGATCGAGCCCGGTCGGTCGTCGCACGCTGGGGCCGAGGCACACTGGACTACTTCGCTCTGCGCAGCGACAAGCAGTACTTCTTTGATCACGAGAGCCTGGTCTCCTTCGCCGTATACGGCGGGGTCTGCCTGGTGTCGCCCGATCCCATCGGCCCCGAGGCCGAGCGGGACCAGGTCTGGTCCCGCTTTCGCTCCTTCGCCGATCGCCAGGGCTGGTCCGTCGGCCTGATCGGAGCCGGCGAGGAATGGTTGCCCATCTATCGCTCCTCAGGTATGCACGACCTTTACGTGGGCGACGAGGCGGTGGTGGACGTGGCCAATTTCACCTTGGAAGGCGGTCGCAACAAGGGACTGCGCCAAGCAGTCAACCGCATCGCCAAGTATGGCTACACCATTTCATTTTGCGACCCGGCTCATGTGGACTCGAACCTGGGTGACGAGCTCCGCCGGGTAATGACCAAGAGTCGCCAAGGGGACGTAGAGCGGGGCTTTTCCATGACACTGGGCCGGGTCCTTGACCCCGCCGACCGGGGGCTTCTGCTGGCCCTGGCCCGGGACCCGGAGAACAAGCCGGTGGCATTTTGCCAGTACGTTCCGGCGCCCGGAGTGAATGGCTACTCACTGGACCTGATGCGTCGCGACGAAGGGGACCACCCAAACGGACTGATCGACTTCGTCGTGGTCGAGACCATCCGTCATCTCAAGGATCGCCACATGGGCGGGCTGGGTCTGAACTTCGCCACCATGAGGGCTGTGGTGGCCGGCGAGAGCGGCGACAATGTGACCCAAAGAGCCGAGAGGTGGCTGTTGCGGAAGCTGTCGGGGTCGATGCAGATCGAATCGCTGTGGAAGTTCAACGCCAAATACGACCCGGCCTGGCTTCCCCGCTACGCCGTCTATGACTCGCCCGAGCATATGGTGGCAATCGCCGTGGCAATCGCCCGGGCCGAATCCTTCTGGGAGATCCCCATCATCGGGCGATTCCTGGTTCCGGCTGACGTCCGCAACGCTGTGTAGCCGGCCCGGGGTCTTTAGTTGTTGGCCGCCCTGAAACATACGGTCCGGATCAGAAGAGCAACGTGGCGTGATGGGCGAAGTCGATGATGGGTCCGGGAATGATTCCAAAGACAATGGTAAAGGCCGTGCAGAGGGCCAGTGCCAGCGCCGGACCCAAGGGAACCTCTACTTCGGCGGGACCGACGGTGCTGGTGGCCGGCTCGGCCGTGGCTATGTCGCCCGGCTCGGCCGTCATCGTTAGGGCGGAGGAGGCCGACGCGGTCTGGGTTGTCGTCACGGGGGCTGGTGGCGTCGTGCCCGACCCCGCGGGGGCGGTCGCGGCCACCTCGGATTCGGGAAGCGTCAAGGACCCCGAGGTGTCCAGGTCCCTCACGCCGGCTCCGGCCGGGCTGTACATGGCCAGCATCACCCGCAGGTAGAAGAAGGCCGCCACCACCGCCGAAATCATCGCAATGACGGCCAGGGCGTAGGAGTGGGCCGCGGCCGCAGCCGAGATCACATAGAACTTGGCCAGGAACCCGGTTGTGAAGGGGATCCCGGCCTGGGCCACCAGGAACACAGTGAAGGAAAGGGCCAGCAAGGGCCGGCGATGGTACAGGCCCCGGTACGAGGCCAAGTCGTGGCCGGCATCACCCTTGCCCCCGACCAGGCTGATGACGATGAACGTGCCCAGGATCAAGAAGGTGTAGGCGAAAAGGTAATACAGCGATCCAGCAATCCCCAGGGCAGTGGCCGCCTGCAATCCAACCAGGACAAAGCCGGCGTGGTTTATCGAGGAATAGGCCATCATCCGCTTCACGTCGGACTGCATCAGGCCCACTACGGCTCCCACCACGAGGCTGAGAACGGCTATGACCCAGATGGCCGGCTCCCAGTCCAGCCGCAGGGTGGGAAAGGTGGAGAAGAACACCCGGAGCAGACCGGCGAACCCGGCCGCCTTGGCCACAGCGGCCATGAATCCGGTCACCGGAGTGGGCGAGCCCTGGTAAACGTCGGGGGTCCAGGCGTGGAAGGGCACGGCGGCTACCTTGAACCCCAGCCCCACCAGGATCAAGGCCATTCCGGCAAGCAGTACGCCGTTGGAGGTGATCACATTGCGAGCCAGGAAGTCGGCCACCTGGGCCAGATTGGTGCTACCGGTCGCTCCGTAGGTGAGGGCGATCCCGTACAGGAAAAGGGCCGAGGAGAACGCCCCCAGCACAAAGTACTTGATGGCTGCCTCGCCGGATTGGGGCCGGCGGGAGTTGTAACCGGCCAGCACGTACAGGGCGATGGACAGGATCTCCAGGCCGAGAAAGATCATGATGAGGTCGTTGGCCGAAGCCATGAACATCGCGCCCGACACGCTGAGCATGGCCAGCACGTAGAACTCAGGACCGTCAAGGTCCTCACGGCGCAGGAACGAGTGCGATGCCATGGCGCTGATGATCAACGCCGACGACATCATGATGAGAAAGAAGATGGTGAATCCGTCGATGGCCAAGGCTCCGGCCACCGCCGTGTAGCCATGACCGTGGCGGCCCTGGAGGTGGTGCCACAGCCAGACGGAAGCCACCAGGCTGGCCGTGGCCACCGCCATGGTGTAGGCGGCATAGATGCCCGAGCGTCCTTTCGACCGGAACATCGAGGCACCAGTTAGAAGAATAAGGGCGCCGCCGATCAGGATAAGTTCGGGCAGCATGGCCGAATAGGCCACGTGGGGAAGGTGCAGCGGTCCGAGCGACGAACCGGAGTTTCCCGCCGCGCCGATCAGCCCCGCCCCGCTCAACCATGGCCGGATCATGGAGCCACCTTGCCTTCCGCCACCGCGGGTTGATGATGGTGCGAGGCCGATTGAACGTGAGAGACCAAGGCATTGACCGATGGTGTGATGCGGTCAAGGATGGGGCGGGGATAAAGCCCGATGAAGACTATGAGGATCACCAGGGGGGCCATGATGGCCCGCTCCCGCCAGGTGATCTCGGCGAAGCGGGAATTGTCCCCGGTGGGAGTTCCGTGGAAGGCCTGCTGGTAGGCCCACAACAGGTAGAGCGAAGCCAGGATGACCCCGGCCGTGGCCACCACCGCCCACCACCGGTGGGTGATGAAGGTCCCGAGCAGGATGAGGAACTCACCAACAAAGCCGTTGAGACCGGGCAAGCCGAGAGAAGCCATGATCACCACGATGAAGATTCCGGCAAAGATAGGGGCCGGTTTCTGCAGACCCTTTAGATCCGAGAGCTGCCAGGTATGGCGGCGCTCGTAGATGAAGGCGATAAGGATGAACAACCCGGCCGTGTACAGGCCATGGTTCACCATTTGCAGCACCCCTCCAGCCAGTCCCTGATCGGTAAAGGCAAAGGTGCCGAGCACGATGAATCCCAGGTGGGCCAAGGACGAGTAGGCGACCAGGCGCTTGAAGTCCTTCTGCACGGCCGCCACCACCGCCCCGTAAAGCACCCCGATCACGGCCAAGGTCAATAGCAGGGGGGCCAGGTCATAGGCGGCCCTGGGGAACAGGGAAAAATCGAAGCGCACGATGCCGTAGGTACCCAGCTTGGCCATCACCGCAGCCAGGATGACCGAGCCCCCTGCCGGCGCCTCGGTGTAGGCGTCGGGCGACCAGGTGTGGAAGGGGAAGATTGGTGCCTTGACGGCGAAGGCAGCAGTGAATGCGAGGAACAGCCAGCGCCCGGTAGTTCCCACCAGCCCCTTCCCGTTCGACAGCGCCACCAGGTCAAAGGTCAAGTGGCCGGTGGCTCGCTGGTGCAGGAATACCAGAGTCAACATGCCGACGAGCATGAAGGCGGATCCCAAGAAGGTGTAGAGGAAGAACTTCACGCCGGCATAGCCTCGCCGGGAGTGGCCCCAACCGCTGATTATGAAATAGGTGGGGACGAGCGTCAGCTCGAAGAAGACGAAGAACAAGAAGACGTCGAGGGCCAAGAAGCTGCCCAGACATGCCGCCTCCAACAACAGCATCCAGGCCACGAACCCCTTGGGGTCGGCCCTATCGGCGGCTCGGGTGCGCTTGATCGCCAAGGCCAACGGGAAAAGCACGACGCACATGAGCACCAGGAACAGGGAAATGCCGTCGACTCCCAGCTTCCAGGAGATGCCGAACTGCGATATCCACGAGTGACTGGTGACGGCCTGGTAACCAGGCACCCCGACCTTGAAGTTGACGAGCAGGGCCACGGCCAGACCGACTTCGATGAGCGAAGATGACCAGGCCAGGGCCGAGACTATTTCCGGCTTGCTCCGGGGGACCAGGGCCACGGCCAGCGCGGCGACGGCGGGAACGAGCACCAGAAAGGCCAGGATGGGGTAAGAGAAGTGAGCCCCGGCGCCGGCCGATCCCGCTTGGGCGCCGGAAGCGAGCAGGGCAACGGTGCCGTTCACGATCCGGACCTCGAGACGACAAATGCCAGCAGTATTACGACCCCGGCGGCGATGCCCAGGGCGTAGTTGCGCACGTAGCCCGTTTGCAGGCGACGCAAACTCCGGCCCGAGCTGCGCACCAGTTGCGGCAGGCCGTTGACAGCACCGTCGATGATCTTGTTGTCCACGACAAATGCCGAGAAGCGGGCGGCCGCCGTTCCCCCCCGGCCGAGTACCAGGTTGTAGGCATCATCGAGTCGCCAGGCCCGCTGTAAGAAGTTCGGCTCCAACTTGGGCTGCTGCCAATGGTGCAGCCAGAATCGGCCGGCCAGCAACACGCCAGCGGCGGCAAACACGGCGTCAGCCACCCCGAGGATGAACTTTGTCGAACTGGCCAGGTCCACGTGGCGGCTTACCGGGCCGAGCACCGGATCCAGGAAGTGACCGAGGAACTCCACGCTGGAGGCAAAGGGGAAGTTAAGCACCCCGCCCAGGGCGGCCAGCACGGCCAGGACGGCCAGAGGCACCCACATGATCCAGGGGGATTCATGAGGTTCGGGTCCTCCAACTGCCACGGGCGGAACCTGGTCCGTTCCCGAGGAGACAACATCGCTGGGGGTGGCGCCACTCGAGACAGCGGGGGAGGCGGCGGCGGCGTGGGGACTCAGAACGCCTGCCTCCCGCCAACGGTCCTCGCCGTAAAAGACCAGGAACACTTCCCGGCCCATGTAGTAGGCAGTGAGAACGGCGGTGACGGCGCCCACCGCCCACAGCCACGGGCTCTTATTGAACGCGCCGATGAGGACATCACCCTTGGACCAAAAGCCGGAGAAGGGGGGCACACCGGCGATGGACAGCCAGGCGATTATGAAAGTCACATAGGTGATTGGGAGGTACTTCCGCAGGTTGCCCATGCGCTTGAGATTCTGTTCGTCATGCAGGCCGTGGATGACCGAGCCTGCTCCGAGAAACAGAAGGGCCTTGTAGAAGGCGTGGGTAACCATCAAGAAAATGGCAGCCACGTAGGCCCCCGACCCGATGCCGAGGAACATGTAGCCCAGCTGGGACACGGTGGAATAGGCCAGCACCTTTTTAATGTCGGTCTGGGTACAACCGATGGTGGCCGCCACGAATGCGGTGGCCACCCCGACAATGGCGATGACCGTCGAGGTGGACGACGTCCTCACGAGCAAGGGACTGACCCGGGCCATCAGGTAGACCCCGGCGGTGACCATGGTGGCAGCATGAATCAGGGCCGACACCGGAGTGGGACCCTCCATGGCGTCGGCCAGCCAGGGGAACAGCGGGATCTGGGCTGACTTGCCTACCGCACCGAGGAACAACAGCAGGCAGATGCCCGTGGCCGTGGTGGGCGAGATGGACCCGGCCCGCGCAAACACACCGGCGTAGTCAAGCGTCCCAACCGTCCCGAAAATCAAGAACATGGCGATGAGAAAGCCGAAGTCACCGATGCGGTTAACGACGAATGCCTTCTTGCCCGCAGTGGCAGCCGAGTCCCGCTCGAACCAGAAGGCGACCAGGAAATAGGAGCAGGCCCCCACTCCTTCCCAGCCCAGGAAAGACAGCAGGAAGTTATCGGCCAAGACCAGGATCAACATGGAAAAGACGAACAGGTTCAGGTATACGAAAAACTTGGAGAACTGCGGGTCACTGCGCATGTACCCGATCGAGTAAAGGTGGATCAGGGCACTGATCCCGGTCACGAACAACGCCATGGTCATCGACAGGGGGTCGATGAGGATGCCCGCCTTGACCTGGAAGCCGGCCACAGGCACCCAGGAGTAAAAGGTCTGGGTGAACGAGCGGTGAGCCCCGGAGCGGGCCAGGAGTCCGGCGAAGGTCACCAGGGCGGCAACAAAGGACAGGCCGACGGCCCCCGTGGCCACCCATCCGGCCTTTGGATCACCCAGCCTGCGGCCGACGACCAGCACGACCAGGAAGCCGAGCAGGGGCAGGAGGGGTATGAGGAAGGCAGCTTGGAGCATGTGGTCGGCTCAGCCCTTGAGTAGATGGAGGTCGTCAGCAGTTGCACTGCTGCGTCGGCGAAAAATGGCCACGATGATGCCCAGGCCCACGACCACCTCGGCCGCAGCCACCACCAGGACGAAAAAGACCAGCGACTGACCGCCGATGTCGTTGAGCATCCGGGCGAATGTGACAAAGGTCAAGTTGGCCGCGTTGAGCATGAGCTCGACGCACATGAACATCACCAGGACATTGCGGCGCACCAGGAGGCCAACCACTCCGATGCTGAACAAGATGGCGGCCAGAGTCAGATACCACCCACCGGCGATGCTCACTGGCTCACCACCTTGGTCTCGGTTGCCTCCCGCTCGCCCGGGTCGCCCTGGTCGGAGCCGGCCGGCTCGCTCGATCCCTCGTTCCCCCCGCTCGAGCCCTCGTTCCCGTTGGGAGGAGAGATCTCCTCGGCCTGGTCCGCTCCTGCCGGGGACGGGGGACCCGCCATCCCGGTCGGGTCCGAGCCCGGGGAGGAGCGGCGGGCCAGGACTACGGCCCCGACCACGGCAATGACCAGGAGGGCCGAGGTCACCTCAAAGGGTAGGAGGTAGGTGGTGAATATGGAGCGAGCCAGCTTTTCTACGTTGGTGCCCGCTCCGTTGGCCGCTCCGTGCACGGCGGTGGCGCCGCTGGCCCACTGGACGCGGGCCAGGAGCAGCACTTCGGCCAGGGCCAGGACCCCGATCACGACGGCGGCCGGACGCTGACCACGCAGAGACTCGCTGGTGATGTTCTCCATCTTGTCCACGCCGAGCAACATGATCACGAACAGGAACAGCACCACTATGGCGCCGGCGTAGACGATGACCTGAACCGCAGCCAGGAAGTTGGCCTGCTGCTCGACGAAGAGAACGGCAACCCCAAACAGGGTCATGATCAAGAACAAGGCGGAGTGCACTGAGCTGCGAGAGACCACCACGCCCAGTGCACCGGCCAGGACGATCACCGCTGATATGGAAAAGGTGATGGCGTCAGGGGTGGTGGCGGCAACCAGCAGCCCAGAAAGCGAACCCGGCTCCATCAGTTCTGCTCTCCCGTTCCGACCGGCGGCTCGGCTTGGGGGCCTGTTTCAGTCGACTGGACACCGGGCACCGATTGGGCGGGCGGCGCCGATTGGGCGGGCGGGGCCGATTGGGCGGGCTCGGGTGCTCGACTTCCGTAGCCCAGCTCGGCCGACCAGTGATACTGACCCTCGGCGGAGGCCGATCCGGACGGGGAGGTAGCCCTCATCCAAGCCGATGTGTCCTGGTCGTCACCCTCGCGCCAGTCCTCCCATGCCAGGTGCTGGGGTTGGCCGTCCTCAGCCACGACCAGTTCCTTCTTGGTGTAGATGGCATCGTTTCGATCGGTGAAGGAGAACTCGAAGAGCTTGGACTCGGTAATGGCCTCGGTGGGGCACGCCTCAACGCACAGGTCACAGTGGATGCAACGCAGGTAATTGATCTCGTACACGTACCCGTAACGCTCGCCCGGCGACACCGGGTCGTCCATGGGGTTGTCCAGTCCCCGCACGTAGATGCAACGGGCCGGACACACGCCGGCACACAGTTCGCAACCGATGCACTTTTCCATCCCGTCCTCATAGCGGTTGAGCACGTGGCGGCCGTGGAAACGCTCGGGCTTGGGTCGTTTGACGTCGGGGTAGGGCTTGGTCACCGGCTTGTGAATCTGACGCAAGGTGACCAGGAATCCGTTGAGGTAACCCATCAGGCCATCACCGCCCCACCTGGTTGACGGGTCCGGTCAAGGGCCGGGGACCAGATCGGTTCCCGGATTGGTCGGTATCCCGCCCGACCTTCACGGCCCGGTACAACATGAGCCCGAGCAGGGCGCCGCCGATGAACACGGCAATCCCATATACAGGGCGAATCAGGGTTCCAGCCACGACCAGAAGCCAGAACAGCGATAGCGGAATGAGCTTCTTCCATCCCAGGTCCATCAGCTGGTCATAGCGGAATCGGGGCAGGGTGGCCCGCAGCCACACGTAGACGAACAGGAACACCAGGGTCTTGCCCAAGAACCACAGGATGGGCCACAGCCAGCGCAAGAAACTAAACCCGGGCCCGGCCGGTCCCCCCAAGAACAGCGTCACGATCACCGCCGACCAGGTGATGGTGTTCATGAACTCGGCCAGGTAGAAAAGTGCGAAGCGGACCGATGAGTACTCGGTGTTGAATCCGCCAACCAGCTCCTGTTCGGCCTCGACCAGATCGAAGGGCGGGCGGTTCATTTCGGCGGTGGCGGCCAGGACGAAGACGATGAAGGGGACGAATCCCAGCCGCACCAGGTTCCAATGGATAAGGAACGGTCCGGCAGCCTGGGAAGCCACGATGTCGCGGGTGGACAAGGAGCCGGTGATGAGCACTACGGCAGCCACGGAAAGACCCAGGGCGGCTTCGTAGGAGACCATCTGAGCCGACGCCCGCACCGAGCCCAGCAACGGGTACTTGGACCCCGACGCCCAGCCGGCAAGCATGACGCCGTAGACGGCGATCGACGAAGTGGCCAGCAGGAAGAGGATGCCTATAGGGGGGTCGGCCAACTGCAACTCGGTGGTGTGGTGCGCGATGGTGATGTACCCGCCCACCGGGACGATGGCAAAGGCCAAGAACGCTGGGACAGCGGCCAGGTAGGGAGCCAGCCGGAAAATTCGACGATCGGCCCGGTCGGGGAGCAGATCCTCCTTGAAGAAGATCTTGATTCCGTCGGCCAGGCTCTGCAAGGTTCCGAAGGGTCCGGCCCGATTGGGTCCAATGCGGCTTTGCATGCCGGAGATGACCTTGCGCTCGAACCAGATCATCATCATGGTGGAAACCAGCAAAAAGCCAAAGACGACCAGAACTTTGATGACCACGAAGAGAACCGCTATCCCATCTACCCCATGGGCAAATAGCGGATCTCCGGCGGCAGTGATCAGGCTGGGGGTCGTCACGGCGTCTCCAGCCTGACGTCGGTGACCAGCCCCGTCGAGTCGATGAGGTCGGATGCCCCTTCCGAGGCCAGATTGAATCCCACAACCGCCACCCCCCGCGGTACCGAACGATCTCCATGGACCTGCATCAACAGGTTGCCCCGGTGAGACCGCACCCGCACCTCTCCACCCGTGGCGATGCCCAAGCGATCCAAGTCGTAGGGATTCACCGCCACCCTCTGGGGGTCGACCAGGGCGACCAGGGATTCACTGGTGACCACCGAGGTACCCCGATCGTAGAGGTGGCGTCCCGACACCAGACGCAGGGCATAGCCATCCTGAGCCGGTACCGGCACTTCGATCCGACCGGGTTCGAATACCACGACAGGAGGACGGCTCATACCTGACAACATGACGTCGTTACCGACGTCGTCGATGCTGCCGGCATCGAAATCCGCCCCCTGGTGCTGCACTGATCCGATACCCGGCACGGCCATCGGATCGGTGGTGGGCCCACGGTTGCGACGGCCCGATAGCTGCACCCGAGTGGCGGGAATGGGGGCCAGCACACCATCGGCGCTGGCGGCCCGCTCCAGTACCTGGCGGGTCACCCCCGCATGTGCGGTGGCCAGCCGTTCTATTTCGTCCCAGATTCCGTCCAGGGTTTCCAGGCCCAGGTCGGCTCCCAGCTCGAGGGCCAGCTCGGCGGCGATGACCCAGTCGGGCCGGGACAGGCCGGCCGCCACCAGCTTCTGGCCCAAGCGGGTCACTCGCCCCTCCAGGTTGGTGGTGGTTCCGGCTCGCTCGGAGTACATGGCCGCGGGCAGGACCACATCGGCCTGACTGGACGATGCATTGAGGTAGCTGTCTACGGCAACCACGAACTGGGCTCCGGCCAATCCGGCCCGGGCCACCGTGGCATCGGGAAAGTCCGACAACGGGTCAGCGCCTAGAAGAATGATGGTCGATACCTCCCCAGAGGCCGCCCCGGCCAGTATGCCGGCAGCATCGAGGCCCGAGTTTTCGGGCAAGCTACCCCAGGCCTGGGTGAACCATTGGCGACCCTCTTGTAGATCAACCCGCCCGGGCAGCAGGCCGGGGGCCAGACCCATGTCCAACGCGCCGTGGATGTTGCCCCGCCGCAGAGCGGACAAGAAGCTCACCGTCGCCTTCGGGGAATTAGCGGACCCTCCCCCCCCGCCGCGAGCCAAGGCTGCGGCGGCGTCGGTGACCGAGTCGGCTGACTCGGCCAGGGATGGCCGGCCGAGCACGACCACCACATCGCCGGGGGTCCCAGATTGACCCACGGCCGGACTGTCACTTCCGGTACTTCCGGGCTCACCACGGCTGGCGGCCCCGGACAGCAGTCGGCGAGCCCGGATAATGGCCTCGGCCCCCACTCCTCCCACTTCTGACCCGGGATCGGATTCGGCCATGAGGGCCCGAGCCACCAGCCCTGCCTCACCGGGTCGGTGGAGCAGGAGGACTTCGGCGAGGGGGGACATGGCCGTGGCCACAGGGGATATCTCGATCACGGGCAAGCCGCGCTCGATCACAGCCTCTCGCAGTCGCAAGAACAGCACCGGGAGTTCTTGGCGCAGGTCAGGAGCCAACAGCACCAAAGCCGCTGCGGAACAAGCTGAATCGATCGTGGCCCGCCGCAGGCCGAGCACGACCTTGGGAGGCAGCCCGTCCCCCATCTGGGCATCGACCGAATCGGTGCCGATGACACTGCGGGCCAGCTTGGACCAGGCGTATGCATCCTCGTTGGCCAGTCGGGCCCCCCCGAGCACGGCCACCTGAGCGCCTCGGCCGGCATCCATCTCGGCCCGCACCTGGGTGGCCACCCGACCCAGGGCCTCGGCCCAACTGGCCTCGACCAACTCGTCCTCCCGGCGGACCATGGGGGACGTTACCCGCCGGGTGGAATTAACCGTCTCGAAATCGAACCGGCCCCGGTCACACAACCACCCGTGATTGACCGGATCGGAATCGATGCCCAGATAGCGCGTCAGTCGGTTGGACGAGGACTGCACCGCCACTCGACAGCCAACCGAGCACGTCGTACAGGTACTCTCCACCTGTTCCAAGTCCCAGGGGCGAGCCTTGAAACGATAGGGCCTGGCCGTAAGCGCACCCACCGGACAGATCTGCACGGTATTGCCGCTGAAGTAGGACGCGAAGGGGCTATCGGGAAAGGTGTTGACCTCTATCTGATCCCCCCGTCCCACGAAGTCGATGAGGGCCTCGCCCGCCACCTCGTCTGCAAAACGGGTGCAGCGGGCACACTGGATGCAGCGCTCCCGATCCAGATAGACCAGTTCCGAGATGGCCAGGGGCTTGACGAAGTGCCTCTTCTCCTCGACAAAGCGGGTCTCGCCGGGACCGTAGGTGAGAGTCTGGTCCTGGAGGGGGCACTCCCCTCCCTTGTCGCACACCGGACAATCCAAGGGATGGTTCACCAACAAGAACTCCAGCACCCCGTCTTGAGCCTTGCGCACCTTGTCCGAGTCCGTCACCACTTCCTGATCGTCGGCCACGGCGACGAAACAGGCCGGCTGCAGGGAAAAGCCCCGAGGCCCTTTGACTTCGACCAGGCACATTCGACACATCCCCACCGGCTTCATTCGGGGGTGATAGCAGAACCGGGGAATGTAATTGCCGGCCCTCTCGGCGGCTGCGATGATCATCTCACCGGGGCGAGCCTGGATCTCGACACCGTCGAGGATCACCCTTACGGTCGCGGCCCCATTCTCTGCGGCCCCATTCTTGGCGGCCCCATTCTCGGCGGCCCCATTCTCGACGGCCGAAGCGGCAGTATCGTGGGCGGAAGCGGGCGTGTCGGTCATTGGCCGTGGCCTTGGTAGGGACAGCCGCCATCTTTGATGTGAACCAGGAACTCGTCCTTGAACATACCTAAAGCCGACGTGATGGCTGAGGGGATGGATGGGCCCAGGACGCAGATAGTCGTCTGAGCCGGGGGCCAGGTCAAGCCGGGGGCTATGTTGTCGCTGACGTCGAGCAACAGGTCGAGGTCCTCTTCGCGGCCCGCGCCGGATTCGATTCGCCGCATGATCTTTTCCAGCCACCCACTGCCCTCCCGGCACGGGGTGCACTGCCCACACGATTCCCGGGCGAAGAACTGGACGATCCTCCAGGCCGCCCGGACCATGCAGGTGTGGTCGTCCATCACGATGATCGACCCCGAACCCAGCATCGAGCCCGCCTGGGCCACCTCGTCTTGGCCCAGGGGAAGATCGAGCTGCTCGGGTCCGAACCAAGGAGCGGACGCCCCGCCGGGAATGACGGCCTTGACCGCCCGACCGTGGCGCACGCCACCGCCCAGAACCGGGGCATTGATCAGGTCCCGGAAAGTCGTCTTGTACATCTCCAACTCGAAGTTGCCAGGGTTCTTGACGTGGCCCGAAAGCGCGAACAGTCGGGTCCCCGTTGACCTCCCATGTCCAAGCGAGGCGAAGGCTTCCCCACCGTTGTTGACGATCCAGGCCATGTTGGACACCGTCTCGACGTTGTTTACCACGGTGGGAGCATCATAAAGTCCTATGGCGGCAGGAAAATAGGGGGGCTTGATGCGCGGGAAGCCCCGCTTGCCCTCCAGGCTCTCGATCAGGGCCGTCTCCTCCCCGCAGATGTAGGCCCCGGCGCCCGGGTGGACTACCACGTCGATGGAGAAGCCAGAGTCGAAGATGTTCCGACCTACCGCCCCATGGGCGTAGGCCTCATTGAGGGCCGCCTGCATGCGTTCGAGGCCCAGGGCGAACTCGCCTCGTATGTAGATGAACGCTTGGTTGACCTGGGTGGCGTAGGCCGTGATCAAGGTTCCCTCGATGATCTGATGGGGATCCCGTTCGATCAGCATGTGGTCCTTGAAGGTGGCCGGTTCGCTCTCGTCCCCGTTGACCACCAGATAACTGACCGGGCCCTTGCCCAACATGGACCACTTGCGTCCTGCCTCGAAACCCGCCCCACCGCGGCCCAGCAGGTTCGACGTCGACACTTCTGAGCACACCTGCTCGGGTGTCATGGTCAAGGCCTTGCGCCAGCCCGTATAGCCGCCAGTGGCCAGGAACCTGTCGATGGTATGGGAGTCCTCGAAGCCCAGCCGGGAAGTGACGATCTTGGGTGGATCGGTTATGGCCACCTATGACCCACCCTGGTGGCCGGAGTTGGCGGCCTTGGCGGCCCCCGGGTGGCGCCGTTGGGAGATTTCTTCCGCGCTGCATCGCAGTCCACCCTCACGGGCCACCCGGTTGAGCACGCCGTGTAACGGGACCTCGTCCCCACGTTTGGATTCGGTCAGGTCGTCGACCAGGGAGTCGAAGTCCGCACCGGTCACCCGGGAGAAGAACCGGTAGTTGACCTGTAGGCAGGGAGCCTGGTCGCAGTGGGCCAGGCACTCCATCTCCTCCAGGGTGAACTCGCCATCGCCCGTCGTCTGGCCGACCCGGATGCCCAGTCGTTGCTCGGCGTGTTCCAACAGCTCGTAGGCGCCGTCGAGGAGGCAGGCGATGTTGGTGCACACACCGATCAGGTAGCGCCCGATCTGCTCGGTGTGCAGCATGTCGTAGAAGCTGGCGGTGCCGTATACCTCGGCAGCGGTCACCCCGACCAACTCCCCGATGTGTTCCATGGCCTCGGGCGTCAACCACCCATCCTGGGCCTGAGCCAGGTGACAAAGAGGGATGAGGGCCGATCGCTTCTGGGGATAGAGGGAAATGGTGGCCTTGGCCTGAGCCATGCTTTCTGAATTGAAGCGGGCCATCAGCGGTCCACCTCTCCCATAACAGGATCGACCGACGAAATGATGGCGACGGCGTCGGCGATGAGCCCACCCCGCATCATGGGTGGAAGGCTTTGCAAATTAACGAAGGAAGGCCCCCGGATGTGCATGCGGTACGGGTGGGACGAACCATCCGAGACCATGTAGCAGCCCAATTCTCCCCGTGGCGACTCAATGGCCACGTAGACCTCGCCCTCGGGCACTCTAAAGCCCTCGGTGAAGATCTTGAAGTGGTGAATCAGGGCCTCCATGGACTCGTCGATGCGTCCCCGAGGGGGCGGGGTGACCCGCTTGTCCTGCACCCGGTAGTCACCGGGGGGCATCCGCTCGACGATCTGGCGAACGATCCTGATGGATTCGCGCATCTCGTTGAGGCGCACGGCGTAACGGTCGAAGGTGTCACCGTAGGTGCCCACCACCACATCGAAATCAACCTGATCGTAATAAAGGTAAGGCATGTCCCGGCGCAGGTCCCAAGCCACGCCGGCCGCCCGCAGGATGGGCCCGGTGGCCGACATGGCCACTGCCATCTCTGCGTTGAGCAGCCCCACGCCCTCGGTCCGCTCCTGGAAAATAGGCTGACCAGTGAACAGGTCGTCGTACTCGCTCAGGCGAGGGGGTATCGCCTCGCAGATGGCTATTACGTCGGATTCCCAGCCCGGGGGGAGGTCCGCCGCCACTCCGCCGGGGCGGATGTAGTTGTGGTTCATGCGCAAGCCGGTGACCTTCTCGAAGAAGCGCAGCACCATCTCGCGTTCTCGGAATCCGTAGATCATCATGGAGGTTGAGCCCAGATCCATGCCATTGGTAGCCATCCACATGAGATGGGAGCTCAGCCGGTTCAGTTCCGCCATCAGCATCCTGATCCAGACCGCCCGGGGCGGGATCTCTACCCCGAGCAGGGCCTCGGTGGCAAGGGAGAAGACCAGTTCGTTGTGCAGCGGGGCCAGGTAGTCCATCCGGGTGACGTTGGTACAACCCTGAAGGAAGGTGAGGTCCTCGGCTGTCTTTTCCATCCCGGTGTGCAGGTAACCCATCACCGGCTTGGTACGCAACACCGTCTCGCCGTCCAACTCCATCATCAGGCGCAGAACTCCATGGGTGGAAGGGTGCTGCGGCCCCATGTTGATTATCATGGTCTCGTCCGAGCTGACCTCGACGTCGATGTCGGTGGGATCGATGGCGACCCCTTCAGGCAGTCGCAGGAATGCACCGGATTCAACGGAGCGCTCCGCTGGCGCCGTCTCGGATCGGTCGCCCATTTCCTGGGTTGGCTCGTGGGTGCTCACCGGGGGCCCGGCGCTTCCTTGAACTGAACCGGCACCCGCCCCACCGAGTAGTCCTTGCGCAGCGGATGGCCCTCCCAGTCCTCGGGCATGAGGATCCTAGTCAGGTCAGGATGACCGTCAAAGGAGATGCCCATGAGGTCGAACACCTCGCGCTCCATGGCCTCACACCCCGGGTAAAGATCGAACAACGAGGCGATGTGAGCATCCGAAGCGGGGACCTGGGCCCTCACCCGGACCCGAAGCCGCTGCGACAATGACACCAGATTGGCCACTACCTCAAAGCGCTCCGGGGTTGCCTCCGGAGGCAAAGCGCGGTCGGGGTGCAGGAGATAGTCGACAGCGCACACGTCGGCGCACATCTCATATCCCTCCCGGCGCAGACCCTCGACGGTGGGCAGGTAGTTGTCCCTGTCAACGTGGAGAACCCTTTGGCCTCCAAGATCGGACTCGACGACACCCATGGTCAGCGCGGAGTTCCCACATGGATGGCCACCGGCTCGTGCTCGCCTCGCTCGGTCCGGTAGCCGGAGTCGACATGCAAACCGGCTCCGGCCCCCGTCTTCGATCGACGCCGGGTTATCTCCCCGGTGCGGATCTTCTCGTGCAAGGTCAAGATGGCGTGAAGGAGGGTCTCAGGGCCGGGGGGACACCCAGGGGCGTAAACGTCCACCGGAACAATCTGGTCCACCCCCTGGACGATGGCGTAGTTGTTGAACATGCCACCCGTCGAGGCGCACACGCCCATGGAGATGACCCACTTGGGCTCCATCATTTGGTCGTAGACCTGACGCAGGACAGGCGCCATTTTCTGGGAGACTCGACCGGCGACGATCATCAGATCGGCCTGTCGGGGTGACGCCCGGAATACCTCCATGCCAAAGCGGGAGATGTCGAAGTCTGCGGCTCCGACCGACATCATCTCGATAGCGCAACACGCCAGACCGAACGTGGCGGGCCACACGCTGTTGCGGCGAGACCATTTGACCAGGTCCTCGATCTTGCCGGTAAGAAAGTTGTGGTTCAGATCCTCCAAGCCCATGGGCGCCCCTTACGCCGCTTCGTCGCCGGCGCGACCGATCCGGGCCACAGTCGACTCGGAGGTACGCCTTGGCGGGATGGCGACGGGCCGGAAGCGCTTCACCGGACCCCAGTCCAAAGCTCCGTTACTGATCAGGTACACAAATGACACAAAGACGGCGAAGGCGAAGATCACCATCTCGACCAGGCCAAACCCGTTGAGTTGACGGAAGATCACCGCCCAGGGGTACAAGAAGATGATCTCGATGTCGAAGATGATGAAGATCATGGCGACCAGGTAGAAGCGAACCGGGAACCGCTGAGCCGGTTCCCGGTTCGGGATGATCCCGCATTCGTATGGAGCGCTCTTGGCCGACGTCGGCTTGTAGGGGGCCAGAAGACGTGAGGCCAGAAAGGAACCGCCGGCGAATATCGTGGCCAGAACGATCAAAGCAAAGATGGGCAGGTAGTTGTCCACCGTTGAGCCTCCCTTCTGATTCTCGGCCGCCGTGGCGGCACCCACCCGGGCCATGACTGACCCGGCCAATAAGTCGGTTTCGGTTCTATCACGACGCCCCCGGAACAGGCACATCAAGGTGCCGATCCAGCCACGGCCGAACCGGTCCTGGCGTCCCCTAGCATCATCGTTACCGCGGGAGCCGAGGAGCGTACCCCCATGCAAGCCACAACTCATCGACATGACGTGGTCGTCATCGGTGGCGGGCCCTCAGGAGCGTCCTGCGCCTACTGGCTGGCCCAGGCCGGCCACGATGTGGTGCTGATCGAGAAGAAACAGTTCCCCCGGGAGAAGACCTGCGGTGACGGGCTCACCCCCCGGTCGGTGCGGCAACTCCAGGACATGGGCCTGGGCGACGACCTGTCCCACCACCACCGCTACCACGGACTGCGATCAGTGGCCTTCGGGCGGACCATCGAACTGGCCTGGCCCCACCTGGCCGGATTCCCAGATTACGGATACGTGGTGACCCGGGCCGACTTGGACCACATGGTGGCCGAGCGGGCACAGAAGGCAGGCGCCGTGCTGTGGCAAAACAGCGAGGCCACCGAACCGATCACCGCCGGGAACCGGGTCCTTGGGGCCTTCGTCAAGCGCAAGGACCTGGGACGAATCGACGAAATACGCGCCCACTACGTGGTAGTGGCCGACGGCTCCAACTCGCGGTTCGGACGAGCACTCGGAGCCACGAGGGACCGCACCTTCCCTCAGGGCATGGCCATCCGGGGCTACTTTCGCTCCCCCCGCAGCAACGAGCCCTGGATCGAATCCCACCTCGACATCCGCGACGCCGATGACAACGTGCTTCCCGGTTACGGCTGGATCTTCCCGCTCGGCGACGGCCGAGTGAACGTGGGAATCGGCTTGTTGTCCACCTTCAACCAGTGGAAGTCGGTGAACACCACAAAGCTGATGGAGGCTTTCGTCGACTATGCCCCAGCTTCGTGGGAACTGAGCCCGGCCACCTCGTGCGGACCTCCGACCGGGGGACGCCTGCCGATGGGGATGTCCGTCAAACCTTGCCTGGGGTCCAACCACCTACTGATCGGGGACGCCGGGGGTTCCATCAACCCCTTCAACGGCGAGGGCATCGCCTATGCATACGAGACTGGCCGCATGGCGGCCCTAGCCGTGGCCGACGCCTTGGTCAGCGGCTCCCCGGCCGCGCTGCGCGGTTACCAGGACCAGTTGGACGCCACCTATAGCTTGTACTTCAAGGTGGCCCGAGCCTTCGTGAAGGTGATCGGGCAACCCGAGTTGATGAGGGCTCTGGTGGCTACGGGCATGTACAGCTCCACCCTCATGGGTTGGGTCCTACGGGTGATGGCCAACATGTTGCGCCCCGACGAGATCGGCCCGGCCGAAGCCGCATACAAGGCCCTGGCCGCCCTGGCCGCCCGGGCCTGATGCCGAGGGCGCGGTAATACCTGGGTGATGCCGAGGGCGCGGTAATGCCTGGGTCTGGATTGTGGGAGTATTTGTGCCCTGTGGATCAGACTGATCGTCTCGTACCGCCAAGGCCTACCACCACATGACACGGCGTCAGCCTGCGGCCGCACTCATCGATGAGCCGGACGAGGCGCTGGTCCGAGCTGTCCAGGCCGGAGACGTGTCCGCCTTCGGCCAGTTGTTCAAACGCCATTTCACCTCGGTGCGCCTGGCCTGCTCGCGCCGCCTCGAAGATCCTTCCGATGCCGAGGACGTGGCCCAGGCGGCCATGGTCAGGGCCCTGGAGCGGATCGGACAGTGCCGGGGGGATCGCATGTTCGGGCCCTGGGTCCACGTCATAGCCCAGCGCATGTGCACCGACTCCTACCGGGCCGGCTTGCGCTACCGGTCAGTGGCCGAGTTGCTGGCCGGGACCCACGTGGCCGACTTTGCCGACCCCGAAGAGGGCCTTTTGAAAGCCGAGAGGCAATCAGAGATGTGGAGGGCGCTGGGCACTCTGTCCCCCCGCCAGCGCCGGGTGGTGATAGCTCGGGACATCAACGAACAACGACCACCTGAGATCGCCGCCGGGATGGGAATGTCCACCGGGGCAGTCGACTCCTTGTTGATGCGGGCGCGGCGACGGCTGGCCGCAGCCTACGAAGCCGGTCCTGATGGTCATCGGCGCCCCGGCCCGGTACCCATGGCCGGGGCTCTCCTGCTCGGGGGCTGGCATCAGGTCCTTCGCCGGGTCTGGTCGATGACCGGTCATGTGCGGAACTTCCCGTCCCTGGTCCCAGGTTCTGGGTCGCCTTTCAGCTCCGCAAGTTGGGTGACCAAGGCCGCGGTGTCGGCCGTGGTGGGAGCCACCACCTCCGTTCTGATCCTGCCCGGAATGCTCGGCACGGGGCCGGCACTTCGGTCCACGATCCCTGGCAGTGCGGCCTTGGCCCAGCCCGGCGCCGTCCCGTGGAGTTCAGCTACCGCAGACCACCTGGCGCGGCGAGCCCAAGCGCCGGGCAGCACCGCCACCGCCACCGCGTCATCCTCCCCCGGCGCTGGAGCCGGAACACCAACTACCGACTTGACCAGTACTCCTGGACCCTCGGCCACTTCGGTGACCACCGGCCCAAGCGCGCTCGGGACGTCGACCGCGCCCGGCGCCACGTCGGTAGCGAACCTGGTGCCCGCCATTCTGGCCGCCGTACCATTGACCACGAATCTGGTGAGCTCGCCCGGGTCATCGGTCCCCGGTCATGATTCCAGCGGTCTTTCGCCTGCAACTTCCACCCCGGTAACGACAGCCACGAGCGGTGTGCTCGGATTGGTGAGCGCCAAGGTGGTCGCCCTGGGAAGACAGGTTGAACCGTTGACCCGCGCCGTCCTGCCATTAACCGCGTCGGTGCGCTAGATCCGCACGTCGGTGCCGGCCACTGCCCCGAGAGCCACCCGGACCGCTTCAACGGTCCGGGTGATGTCGGTCGAGGAATGGGAAAGGCTCGGGAACCACGCTTCGTAGGGCCCGGGGGGAATGGCTATTCCCTGATCGAGCATGGAATGGAAGAACACCTGGTAGGCCCCGTTGCCTCCCGCCCGCCTGGCCTCGTCGTAGTTGGTCACCGGACCCGGCCCGAAGAACAGCCCCACCAGCGGTCCGACGGCGCAAGCCCTGCCCTCCACGCCGATCGCATCCAGCGCCTCGGTGATCCCGCCCGATAGGGCCCCGGCCAGATCGTTCAATTCCTGGTAAGCCCGAGGCCCCAGGTGGCGCAGCACTTCGATACCGGCGGCCGTGGCCACCGGATTGCCCGACAGCGTCCCGGCCTGGTACACCGGACCGCTCGGGGCCAGTACCTCCATGACCTCAGCACGGCCGCCGAAGGCCCCGACGGGGAGCCCTCCACCGATCACCTTGCCGAAGCACCATAGGTCGGGTCTGATCCCCAGTTGCTCCGAAGCCCCTCCGTACGACAGACGAAACCCGGTGATGACCTCGTCGAATATCAAGAGGGCGCCGACCTCGTCACAGGCCCGGCGCAACCCTTCCAGGAATCCGGCCGATGGCGCCACCAGCCCCATGTTGGCTGCCACCGGCTCCACGATCACCCCGGCCACATCGTGGTCGAGCTGGGGCACCTGGTTGTAGGGAACAACCATGGTCTGAGCGACCATGGTCTGGGGAATGCCCGCCCCATCAGGGAGCCCCAGCGTCGCCGCACCAGTGCCTCCGGCGGCCAGAAGGCCGTCGGAATGTCCGTGATAGCAGCCGGCAAATTTGACGATCCGGTTCCGGCCGGTGAAGCCCCGAGCCACCCGAACCGCACTCATTGCCGCCTCGGTACCGCTGGAGGTGAGGCGCACCATGTCGCATCCGGTGACCCGCCCGCATATCATTTCGGCCAGTTCCACCTCTCCCGGCGTTGGCGCACCGAATGTGGCCCCCGCCCCCGCCGCCCGAGAGATAGCGGCAGTCACGTCGGGGTGGGCGTGGCCCAGGATGGAAGCTCCATAGGATTGGACGTAGTCCAAGTAGGAATTGCCCTCCACGTCCCAGATGTAGGCCCCTTGACCGCGGGCCACGCAGTAGGGGGTCCCCCCGACGGAGGCGAACGAACGGACCGGTGAGTTCACTCCGCCCGGGATCACCCGACAAGCCCGGGAAAAATACCCGGCATTGGTGTCCGAAGGTGTCAATCGGCTCCTAAGAACCCAGGGCTTCGGCCAGTTCCCCGGCGAAATAGGTGAGCACCATATCGGCCCCGGCCCGCTTTATGGCGCCCACATGCTCAGCCGCCACCGCGGCGCCGTCGATCCACCCGTTGGCCGCGGCCGCCTTTACCATCGCGTACTCACCGCTCACGTGATAGGCCGCTACCGGCACCGACACGGTCCGGGCCACATCAGAGATGACGTCCAAGTAGGCCAGGGCCGGCTTGACCATCACCATGTCCGCCCCCTCCGCCACGTCGAGTGACACCTCGGCGAGGGCTTCGCGTCGGTTGGATGGGTCCTGCTGGTAGGCCCGGCGGTCGCCGCCTCCGATGATTTGCACATCCACGGCGTCACGGAATGGTCCGTACAGGGCCGAGGCGTACTTGGCCGCATAGGCCAGGATTGCCACTTCCGGGTGACCGCACTGGTCCAGGCCGGCTCGGATCGACGCCACCTGGCCATCCATCATCCCACTGGGAGCGACCACGTCGGCTCCGGCCTGGGCCTGGGCCTGGGCCACTCTGGCGTAGAGCTCGATCGCTGCATCATTGTCCACGCCCCCCCGGTCGTCGAGCGGTCCACAGTGGCCGTGGTCGGTGTACTCATCCAGGCACAGATCGGCGATTAGAACCATCGAATCGCCCAGTTGCTGGCGCAGTGATTCGAGGGCCACCTGGACGATGCCGGCCGGATCCCAGGCGCCCGAGCCCAACTGGTCCTTGGAGGACGGCACGCCGAAAAGCATGACACCGGGAATGCCGAGAGACGCCAACCGCTTGGCCTCGGCGCCGAGCGACGCCACGCTGTGCTGGTAGACCCCCGGCAGCGAGGCGATGGGCTGGGGCTCGTTGATGCCCTCCCGTACGAATAGGGGAGCCACCAAGTCGTCGATGCTAAGCGAGGTCTCGGCCACCATGCGGCGCAAGGCCGGTGTCCGGCGCATCCGCCGCATCCGGCGGGCAGGAAAGCTCACCCTGACAGTTTACGCAACCGGGCCAGCTCATCTACCAGCCCGTCGAGGGTATGCACGCCGGCCACTCCGGCTACCGGGATCCCACGCTCTCGGGCCGCCTGGCCGGTGACAGGCCCGATACACACCGCCCGAGGGCCAGCGCCGCGGCCGGCGCCCCAGGTCAAACCGGCCGAATCGAGGGCATCGGCCAGGGCGTTTACTCCCGAGGCGGACGTGAACACTATGGCGGAGCAATTCATCAAGGGCCGGAGTTCATCTGGGCTCGGCACCAGGGCCACTGGCTGGTAGGCGGCAACCACGTCAACCTCATAACCCCTCGACCGCAAGCCATCGGCCAACTCAGTCCGTGCCTGAGTGGAGCTGGGAAGGAGCAAACGGGGCGGCCCGGGCTTGGTGTCGCCGGTGGCAGGCGTCGCCCCGTCTCCCTCCCCGGACCGGATGGAATCGGGAAAGGGAAAGACATCCAGGAGCCCTTCGGCCACAAAGCGGCCCGGTACCAGGTCGGCTTGGATCCCAAAGGTAGCTAGGGCCCCGGCCGTACCAGGCCCTACCGCGGCCACCTTGGCCGACCCAAAGGACCGCCCATCACGCAGGTGGGCGACAAAGCAGTTCACGGCGTTCGCCGAGGTGAACACTACCCAGTCGTACGAAGCGGCCCGGGCCGCCAACCCACTCAAGGCCTTACCTCCGTCGGGCGGCGGGTCGATGCGCACCAGAGCCACCTCCACCGGCTCGGCTCCCGCGGCGGCCAGACGGTCCGACAGGGTGGAGGCCTGCAACGATGCCCGGGTGACTCCCACTCTCCATCCGGCCAGGGCCCGCGCCGAAGTGGTGCCTCTGGGCGCAATGGGGTGGGATCCCACGGAGCGCAGGTCGAGCCGGGCCACGGCCCCGATGACCAGGGTCGATGGGGCCTCCACCCGAGCCGATCCCAGTTCCGCCAAATTGGTACGCAGCACTTGCTGATCGGGTCGGGTGCCCCAACGCACCGCGACCACCGGTGTGGCGCCAGGCATACCTGCATCCATGAGGCGCTGGGCGATCTCGCCTCGTCGAGCCACCCCCATCAGCACCACTATGGTTCCCCCGAGGCGAGCCAGCGCCTCCAGGTCGACATCGGCCTCGATTGCCCGATGGGGGTGGCCGGTCACCACGGTAAAGGCGGCGGAAAGTCCTCGGTGGGTAACCGGAATGCCGGCGAACGCAGGGACGGCAACGGCGGCGCTCACTCCGGGCACGACTTCAAAATCCACGCCGGCGTTCATCAGCGCCAAAGCCTCCTCCCCACCCCGGCCGAATACGAAAGGGTCTCCTCCCTTGAGTCGCACCACCTCGGTTCCGCGCCGGCCCCGTTCGATCAAGATCTCGTTTATTTCCTCTTGGGTCGTGCCACCTCCGGGCCGCTTGCCGACGTCGATCAACTCCACCCCTTCGGGGGCTAGATCAATCAGGCTGGGCTCGGCCAGCCGATCGAGAACGATGACCTCGGCCCGAGACAAAAGTTCAGCCCCCCGAACGGTGATCAACCCCGGATGGCCCGGTCCCGCCCCGACCAGGTACACGGTCATTTGTACGAAGACCGTGAATAGGCCAGGAGGTCGGATGCTCCCGGTTGGGCGGCCAGAAGGGCGAAGACAGCCCTACCGAGCGCTTCGGGGTCAGTACCGGTGTGACGCTGGCGCAGGATCCGGGTGCCATCGGGGTCTGCCACCAGGGCGTCGAGCACCAGTTCGAGCGATTCGTCAGAATTCGTTTTGGCAGGCCGGGCCCAGGCCCCCACCGGGGCGTCACACCCGGCGCCAAGCTGGGCCAGGAAGGCCCTCTCTGATCGCACCGCGGCAGCAGAAGGTTCGTGATTGACACGGGAAAGCAGGTCGGCCGTGGCTTCATCGTCGGTCCTGCACTCCACTGCCAGGGCCCCTTGGGCCACCTGGGGCAACATGACTTCCGGTTCTAGGATTTGGCTAATTACATCGGACCTTCCCAGACGGTCCAGGGCGACGGTGGCCATGACAATGGCGTCGAACTGCCCGGCCTTGGCTAGACGCGATTCGATGTTGCCCCGCAGATCGCTGATGACCAGATCGGGCCGCAGACCCAGCATCTGGGCCCGGCGACGCACAGAGCCGGTGGCAACGCGAGCCCCGGGAGCCAAGTCGGCCATGCCGGCCCCCACGAGGGCGTCTCGAGGATCGCCCCGCTCGGGCACGGCGCCGATCATCAATCCGGCCTGGATGGCGGAGGGAGCAGAGGGCAGATCCTTTGCCGAGTGCACGGCCACGTCGGCGCGGTTATCCAAGACAGCGGCCTGAACCTCCTTCACGAACACTCCTTGTCCCCCCATGGCGTGGATCGGCACGTCATGGCGGCGGTCACCGGTGGTGTTCACCACAACGAGCCGGCACTCGATACCCAACATCCCGGCTATATGCCTGGCCTGCCACAAAGCCAGCGGGCTGGCCCGTGTCGCAATACGCAACGTCCTCGGGTCAGGGCTCACAGCCGGTTGGTTTCGGGGGCCGGGCTCACAACCTATTGTGCCTCAGAGATCAAACAGGGTCCTCATGGCCTCAGCCAGTCGCTCACCCCGGGGCGAGCCGGCCGTTTCCTTGATGCGCACGGTGGGCTCGTGCAGCACCTTGGCCAATATGCCCCGACTCAGGGCCTCCACCGCCTCCCATTGTCGATCACTGAGGTCGCCCAGGCGGCCCCGGTGACGGTCGAGTTCCACCAGGCGGATGGCTTCGGCCTGGTCCCGCAAGGCGCTGACCAGGGGGGCGGCTCCTCGGGCCGACGAGGCGTTCAGATAGCGTTGCACCTCTTCGGCCACAATGGCCGCCACCGGTCCGGCCTGACTGCGGCGGTCCTGCATCGAAGACTGGGCGAAGTCGGACAGGTCGTCCATGTCCAAAAGCGTTATGCCGTCGATCTGGGCGGCACTGGGATCGACATCGCGAGGCACTGCTACGTCGACCACCAGGAGGGGACGGTCGGGGCGCTCGGCCATGGTCAGAGCCAATTCATCGCCACTGAGCACGGCGGCCGGCGAGTCGGTGGAGGTAAGGATCACATCGGCGCCGACCATCGCGCCCCCTAAATCACTCATCGGCACGGCCTCGGCGCCTATGCGTCCGGCCAGGTCCACGGCCTTGTCCCAAGTGCGGTTTACCACCACCACCTCCCGGGGGCGCCGGCCTCCCCGCTTGCCGGCGAGAAAGGAGGCCATCCCCTCACCCATGTCACCCGCGCCGATTACCACCACCGACAGGTTGGCCAGGGAGCCCAGGCGCTGTTCGACCAGGGCCACCGCGGCCTGGGACACTGACGTGATGCCCCGGGAGATGGATGTCTCGGTTCGGGCCCGTTTGCCGACTTCGATGGCATGGCGGAAAAGAGCCGAGATGGCGGGACCGGCCGAGCCCTCTTCTCGAGACCTGTCCCACGCATGGCGCACCTGGCCCAGGACTTCACCCTCGCCCAGCACCGCCGAGTCCAGTCCGGAGGCCACAGTGAACAGGTGGGTTACCGCCCCTTCCCCATAGAAGCAGTACAGGTGTTCGGACACCATCTCGCGCGCGACGCCCGAGGCATGGGCCAGGTAGTCGGTCACGTCGTCGATGGCCCCATGGAAGCGCTCGGCCACGGCATAGACCTCGGTGCGCATACAGGTTGACAGCACGACAACGTCGCTGAGACTGGAGCGGGACGACAGGTCGGCAAGGGCCTTGCCCAACAGGTCCTCGCCCACCGCCATTCGCTCCAGCAACTCCAGGGGAGCACTGCGCTGGTTGATCCCTATGGCTACGACAGACACTGGTGGAGCCGCTCCCTCGCCTGGTCCAAATGACCGGCCTTTATCAGTTCGAGCATGTCGGAACCCAGGGCCGTTTTCCAATCGGCGTCCCGGACCATACCTCCCCGATCGAGGAGATCCGCTCTTTCTGTGCTCAACAGTTCAGCCAGGGTGGCGTATTCCTCGCCCAGGAAGGCGCCCAGGCGATCCCTCACCGCTACGGACAGTCCAGGCGCCGCGGCCCCTGTGGACACGGCCACGGTCAACCTTCCCCGGCGCAGGACGGCTGAACCGTAGAAGTCCCCCGGACCGCCCGCATCGACCCGGCAGGCCCACACGCCGACCGTCTCGGCATCCATGCAGACCCTGTCGTTGACGGTCTCGTCGGAGGTGGCCGCCACCACCAACCGGTAGGCGCCAGCCCGGGTCGGCCGGCCCCGGCGGGCCAGTTGACTGATCTCCCCTGCTCTATAGGGTCGGCGGTGAAACTCCACCCCGGCCAGGTTCTCGGCCTCGTCGCACAAGTGCTCGGCCACCATCACCACCAGGGCTCCGGCGCCTATGAGACCCTGGGCCTTCACCTTCGCGACCCGCCCCCCGCCGACGATCAAGCACCTCATTCCCCGGACTACGAGATTGGCCGGGTAATCGACGGCGTGACTCACCATCACCCCACCTCAGCCGGCTCGGGCCCGTTGCCGCTGGTAAAAGCTCAGGATCTGCAATTCGATGGACACGTCCACATCGCGGACCGTGACCCCCTCGGGCACGCTCAACACGGTGGGGGCAAAGTTCAGGACCGAGGTGACACCCACCGACACCAGAGCATCCACAACACCTTGGGCCGCTCCTCCAGGTGTGGCAACGACCCCAATGGTGCCCGATGCGGTCCCGAGAACGGCGACGATGTCATCAACCGGTCGGATCACTTGGCCAGCCACCGATTGGCCCACCTTGGCCGGGTCGGAGTCGAAGAGGGCCACTACGGAAAAACCCCTGGACTGGAACCCGGCGTAGTTGACCAGGGCCCGGCCCAGGTTTCCCACCCCGACGATGACCACGGGCCAATCCTGGTTGAGCCCCAGCTCGTGGCCGATCTGGGATAACAGAAAGTCGACATCGTAGCCGGCCCCTCGGGTTCCATATGACCCAAGGCACGACAGATCCTTGCGAACCTTGGCCGCATTGAGACCAGCCAACTCTGCCAGTCGCTCCGACGAAATAGTCGCCACCCCGTCGCCGGATTCACCTTCGAGAACCCTGAAGTACACCGGCAGTCGAGCCACTGTCGCCGGCGGGATGCGACGAAAATGACTCGGATCCATCCCCCTACGGTACCGATCCGTGAACTGAACCCACAAAGTCGAAGCGATCGGCGCCTTGACCCCGTCAGTCGCTCAAGGCTGGCGCAAGGCGCGGCGCAGGAGCTTTCCGGTCAGACCGTGTGGGATCGATTCCACGAAGGTAAAACTGGTGGGGCACTTGTAACGGGCCAGATGGCGGTGACACAGCTCTACCAACTCCGCCCGGTCGGGCGACGTTGGGCCGTCGCACACGATGTAGGCGTTAACGGTCTCGGAAATGGCCTGACCAGATCCACCGACCACGGCCACCTCGGCCACTCCAGGGTGCATGATCAATACCTCCTCCACCTCGGCCGGATATACATTGAACCCTGACACGATGATGAGGTCCTTGGCCCTGTCCACGATGTGCAGGTATCCGTCCGAGCCTGCAACCGCCACATCACCGGTGCGCAGCCAACCGTCGCCGTCGACGGCCAGTGCGGTGGCGGCGGGATCTTCCCAGTAGCCGGAGAATACGTTGGGCCCCCGGACCCAGATCTCGCCCATGTCCCCCTCCATGGCGTCCAGACCGTCCTCATCTACCAACCGGACCTCCATCCCCGGCAGTGGAGGCCCGATCGAACCGGGCTGCAGTTCCTCTCCGGGGATGCATGATGTGACCACCGGGGAGGCCTCGGTCAGACCGTATCCCTCCACGATGACGTGGCCGAATCGTTCCCGGAACGTCTCTGCACTGTGGCGATCGAGAGCCGAGGCGCCCGAAATGACGGCCCGTAACCCGCTGAAGACGTCCCCGGGGAGGTCCGACGCGCTGAGGGACTCGAACATCGAGGGAACGCCGGCCAGGATCGTGACACCGCAACGCTGGACGAGCTCGCCCACCGTCGCGGTGTCGAAATGGGCGACCAGCACCAGGGAGGCGCCGGCAGCGAGTGTCAGACCCAACACGGCGTTGAGACCGTAAATGTGGAACATGGGCAAAACGCCAAGACTCACATCATCGACATGAACGGCTCGGCCGGGATGGTGCTGGATCTGATCCAGATTGGAGGCCAGATTGGCATGGGTCAGCTGAGCCGCCTTGGGCGATCCGGCCGTCCCTGCCGTGAACAGCAGGATGGCCAGATCATCGCCTAGGCAATCGACCACCTCGATCCCTGGCAGGCTCGACCACGAAGACGGGTCGACGATCAAAGGGCCGACACCATCCCCCCCGAAAGCCCCGGCCCAAGCCCCGGCCCAAGCCCCGGCCCCGGCCCCGGCCCCGGACAGGGACGCGGGCGCCTCAATGACCACAATGGCCCGCAGAGCGGCCACCGATCCCGGCAGGCTCGAAATGGTGCTCGAGCCCATCGATCCGACCACCGCCGCCACCGGCTGGACCGCCCTCAGCTCTCGTTCCAGCTCCGGACCGGGGCTGGCCGGATTGAGGGGGACGGCCACTGCCCCCAAGCCCAGCACCGCCAGATAGGCCAACACGAAGTCCGCGCTGTTTTCCAGGAGGATGGCCACCCGATCCGACCGGCCGACCCCACACTGGGCCAGTCCCTGTCGCCACCGCGCGGCGGCCGACCCCAGCTCGCCGTAGGTAACAGGGCCTGACACCGGATCTTCCCCCTCGCCCAAAGGGGCCCGGGCGCACAGCAGAGCCGGGGCGCCCGGAGGGTGCTCTTCGATTATGCGAGCAAGATTCAAAGGAACAAGGCGCCTACGGTTGGGGCCACAGGATCGGGCACCCGTCATTGTTCTTCGGGGCCTCCCCAGGCGCCACCTTCTCCGGCGCCACAAATTCCCGGCGCCACAGGCGCGCGCCAACCAGGGCGCCGCCTCCCGTCACCTCAGCCTGCTTGGGTATAGCGATCGGCCACGAACTTGTCGACGTCGTCCTCACGCATGCGATAGGACTTGCCCACTCGAGTGGCCGGAATCTGGCCTGCGTTGATTAGACGGTAAACGGTCATGCTGGAGATACGCAGCACCTCGGCCACCTCGCCAACAGTGAGGTACCGGGACCTGATCGGTTGTGTTTGGTTGGTAATGGAATCACCCCTCTCCGCCAACCCCGACTGTACCGCAATAGGAACAATCAGGACCGCGAGAGGGACGCCCAGGTCCGCGAGAGGGACGCTCAGGACCGCGAGAGGGACGCTACGCTCAAGCTCCCAATTCGATGGATTTTGCCGTGGCCGCCACCACCGCATCCATGAAGGCCGAGCGCATGCCCTTGTCCTCCAGGGCCTTTATCCCCGCCGCCGTGGTCCCGCCCGGAGAGGTCACTGCTGCTCGCAGCGCCTCAGGCCCCTCGGATCCCTGAGCCAGCATTTGCGCGGCCCCCAGCAGAGTCTGGGTTGTAAGCGCCAGGCTCAGGTCACGGGACAATCCCACGAGAACACCGGCCTCCGTCAGAGCTTCGGCCATCAAGAAAACATACGCCGGGCCCGATCCGGACAACCCGGTCACGGCATCGAGCAGACTCTCCGGCACCCAATGGACACTGCCCACGGCGCTTAGAATCGCCTCCGACCACGCAACGTCCTGGTCGGTGGCGCTGCCACCGCGGGACAGGGCACTGGCCCCGGCTCCTACCAACGCCGGAGTGTTGGGCATGGCCCTGATCACCCGGCTGGCGTCACCCAGCCACGATTCCAGCCGAGCCAGGCGCAATCCGGCCACAATTGACAGCACTGGGCCCGGGCGAACGCCCCACATCGACTGAACCTGACGCCCGGCCTCCTGAGCATCCGCCGGCTTGACGGCTAAGACCCACCCAGTGCCGTCATCCAGATCGGTCGGAGGCTCGGGACACACCGCCAGTTCGGGCTGGGAAACCGACAGTTCAATACGCCGGGCGGGGTTCTTCTCGACTACGGATATCTCGCTTCCACTGCCCCAATCGGATGCAACCAGCCCTGCAGCCAGAGCCGATCCCATGCGGCCCCCGCCCATGATCACCAGTCGTGTTCTCACAACCCAACCCTAACTGGGGTGGGAGATCGGGCCGGTTCCTTTCACCGACACTCGACCAGGCGGCGACCGGTCAATTCCCCGTACAAGCGCCGAAGTCGGGCCGCCGAGATGGACCAGGTGTAGCCGCGGGCACGTTCCGCGGCGGCGGCCGACATTTCTCCGGCCAGCGTCTGATCGGCCAGGATTTCCGCGACATAGGAGGCAAATACGCGGGGATCGCGGCCCTCCACCAAAAAGCCTGTCCGGCCGTGGTCAACCAGAGTACGGAGCCCACCCACCGCGGCGGCAACCACCGGGGTACCACACGCCCCGGCCTCCAGCGCCACCAGACCGAAGGACTCTGACCGGCTCGGCACCAGGCACACATCGGCGGCCCGGTAGTAGCTGGACAGCAATTCGTGGGCCTGGGGGGGCACGAACCGCACATGATCGGCCAGACCCAGGTCAAGGACCAACCGGCGGGTACGCTCGACCTCATCGGCCCCGTGTACACCGCTGGGGCCTCCCACGACCACCAGTGTGGGCATCATCGACATTCCGCTATCGGACGCACCTGTTTGGGACATGGTCCGGCGCAACACGGCCAGCACCCGCACGGCAACATCGATGCCCTTGAGTGGTTGGATCCTGCCCACGAACAACATCATCGGTTCGTCGATGGGCAGACCCAGTGCCCGGCGAGCCTGAGGGCGGTAACCGGGGGCGAAGAAAGCATGATCCACCCCGGGCGCCATGATCTCGATCCGCTCGGGATCAGCCCCATAGAGGTGCGAAATCTGATCTGCCTCGACGCTGCACGAGGCCAGAACGGCGTCCGAACACCCGATCAACTCCGCCTCCGCCGCCGCCCGCCGGGCCGGCTCGTCGGCCCCGATCTCTTCAGGGCTGGCCTCTGCCTTGACCCGGGCCAAGGTATGGAAAGTCGAAACCAGTGGCAGGTCGAGCCGGTGCTTGATGACATGCCCGGCCAATCCCGACAGCCAGTAGTTCGCGTGGATGGCATCCGGTCCGGCGCCCATCGAAGACGCCATCTCGATCTGGCGTAGCACCCCCTCGGTGAACTCAGGCACCAGATCGAACAAGGACTCCTTGACGACCGGGGCCAACGGTCCGGCCGGCACGTGATGAACCCGCAGGCCCGGCTCTACGGTGACGGTGGCGGGCAAAGCCGCTGAATCGGCCCGCGTGTACACATCGCATTCCACACCGGCCCGGGCCAAGGAAGCGGAGAGTTCTCGCACGTAAACGTTCATCCCGCCACCGTCGCCTGTACCAGGCTGGGCCAGCGGCGATGTGTGCATGGACAGCACGGCCAGACTTCGCATTCCCAACTACCTTACCGTCGCGCTGACCTCGTTCTCACGTCGGAAGGTGTCGTATATCTGCACCAGCGCCTGCTTTTGGTCTCCGTTGATGTGCGGATCGGCCATGATCCCGGCCACCAGATCAGTCTCCTCGGTTCGGGCGTCAAGGATGCCCGCATGCACGTACAACGTTTCGGCCGAGATGCGCAGGGCTCGGGCTATTTGCTGGAGGATGTCGGCCGAGGGCTTACGCAGTCCTCTTTCGATCTGGCTCAGGTATGGGTTGGATACACCGGCCAACTCGGACAGACGCCGGAGTGACAGCCTGGACATGCTCCGCTGGTCCCGGATGAACTTTCCCAGGTCGACACGCTCGCTCCCCGCTTGGGGCTGGGTCACTTGAGCAGGGTGTCGATACTGGCTTCACCGCTCTTGTAGCGACGGACGACTTCGGCCTGTATGGAGTCGATTCGCTCGTGCAGGGCTCGACGCTGGGCTGATATTGCCGCCTCGTAGGCCGCCAGGGCTTCGATGAGAGCGTCGAGGTCGTCCTGACCCAATTCCTCGGGGCTGGCCAGCTGGGCTGGCCCTACGATGCTGTCCAAATCCACCATCAGGTTGCTCGACTCCATGTCGGGAGCCATTACCGAGGCCAGACGACCGGCGCCCGGTGCCGTCACATTGTGGGCCAGGGCGGTGCTGAGTTGGTCGACAAGATCGTCGGGCACCGGCTCGCCGCTGATGCGACGAGCACTCTCGGCGTGAATCAGGTCCAAGCGGCCCTGCGCCATGCGGCGCACGTAGGACAGGGCCACCTCCACCTCTTCACATTGGTGTCGACGTTCCCGCAGATCAGCCAAGGCCATGTCGGATAGGCCTTCAACGAAGTCCGGAGCAAGCAACCTGTCAAGATCCTGCGGATTCGAAATCACTGACCACAGATGCTACCCCGGTCCAACGGCTGGGGATGTGACTGCATAGGGGCTCGACGTAGCCAACCGGCCCTTTCCGGAGGGTAGTAGCGGTACAGGGCGACCCCCCGCACAGCGGAGCGAGGGATAGGACCGAAGTGGCGGCTGTCCGTGCTGTGTGCGGGGTTGTCGCCTATTACCACGACACCGGTGGCATCGAGGCGGCTCACTCTCTTGACCATCAGGACTGACCCCCGGCCGACCCGACCGGCCAAGCGGGGGTCAGCACACACCACCAGGCAGCCAGGCGAAATACACCAAGGCGGGGCCACCACCAAGCGGTCGCCCTCAACAAGCTCAGGCTCCATGCTCTGGCCCTGGACCTCAACCCTCCACGGGTACCGTCCGCCCCAGGCCAGGACCGAGGATGCCACGACCAAGAATGAAATTGGTCCTGGGCGGGTAAGGTGAGGCCGATAACGTCCCGACGTCCTTGACCAAGGAGCTTCGCCCATGCGCACAGCATCTCGCCTTCTTGCCCTGATCGACACATTCGACCGTCCTGTACAGGTGCGGGCCCATTGCGACCTGCCCTGCGGGGTCTATGACCCGGCCCAAGCCCGGATCGAAGCCGAGTCGGTCAAGGGCTGCATGGAAAAGTTCAACGCCTCGAACGACGACGTGTTCCGGACCCGGGCTGTGGCGATCAAAGAAGAGCGGGCCGAGTTGGTCAAGCACCATCTGTGGGTGCTCTGGACGGACTATTTCAAGCCGGATCATCTAACCAAGTACCCCGACCTTCATAAAACCTTCTGGCAGGCCACCAAGGCAGCCGGAGACGCCAAGAAAAGCAACGACCCCGCAGTGGCCGACAACTTGCTAGCCCAGATCGCTGAGATCGACAAGATCTTCTGGGAGACCAAGAAGTAGTCAGCCCAACAGCACGGGAGCGACCAGAGCCCATACGGGAGCCAGGATCAAGAGACTGTCCAGCCGGCGCAGGGCGGGCGCCCGGGCTCCACGGTGTCCGACCAGACGTTCACCCAAGGCGCCCCCGAGGGGTATGAGAATTATGGCGATGGCGCCGAGCAGCCACGAGTAATAGCCGGGCTGGCTGGGCTTGGCTACCGCCGCCACCCCAAACGTCAGGACCCCGACGGCGGCAAATCCGGCCACCAGCCCTTCCCAGGCCCGGGCAAAGCCCGAGCCGACCAGGTAAAAGGCGGCGTCGTAGGCCACCATGTAGCCGAGAAGCAGGCAGGCCTGGGCCAGACCGTGGGTCCGTTCGACCAGGATCACCGCTCCCACCAGGCCAGGAGCTATTCCCAACGCTGCGGTAAGAGCCCACACCCGTAGGTTGGAGCCGAGGATGACCAGGCCCTGCCTGTTACTGCGATCAGCGGCCAGGATTCCGGCCACGTAGGCCAGGCCTAGGCCGCCCAACACCGCGGCCCCGATGGCCCAAGGCCCGGCCAGGCCGGCCGCCGTCACGGCCAGAGCGGTCACTGCTGCTGGAAGGATCCGGGGGCGATCGGTGCCGTGGCGCCACGACCGACATCCCTGGGCCGCGGCCAGGGTGACCAGCACCACCATCCACGCTGCGGTGCTGTAGCGGCCACCGACCAATGCGGCCCCGGTGACAATCGCCCAGACCACCCCAAGACGACCGTGGGGCAGGCTTGGTTTGTCGGTTTGCTGGCCCCGAGGTTGACGGCGGGCCCGGTGCATGCTCGCCACGACAGACCTGCTCAGTTCAATCCACCCGAGACTGGAGGGAGAATGGCCACTTCATCACCGGTTCCCACCGCATCATCGGGATCGGCCGGCTGCCCATTCAGCCACACTCGACAGGTAGTCAACACCCGGGCAAATTCAGGTCCGAACTGGCGGCGGGCAAGTTCGAGGACTTCGGCCACCGTTGCCCCCTCTGTCGCCGCCGAGGTGCACCCGGCCGCCTCTCGGGCGCCGGCAAATAGCCTCAGCTCCGCACTCATGCTCCCGGCCAGTCCCACATGCTCCTAGCCTTTCATGTTCGCAGCCATTGGCTTACCCGGACACTTATCGCGCATAGCTTTATCGCATGGTCACGCCCACCTCCCGAGCCAAGCGCGACCCGGCGACTGGGCAATCTCATCTGCTGCTCCTCCGCCACGGCCAGTCCACTTGGAACGAGGCCGGAATGTGGCAGGGCTGGGCCAATCCCCAACTGTCCGTCCTTGGACGCCGCCAGGCGATAGAAGCGAGCAGGTGGCTCAGCCGGACACCCGTCGGGCAAGCCGCTATCGTGTCGTCCGACCTGACCCGTGCGATGGAAACTGCGAGCATCATGGCCGAGCATCTGGATCTTTCCGTTTCGAGCGACTTTCGTCTCCGGGAGCGCCACATGGGACAGTGGAGCGGCCTTAGAACCGAGGAGATCAAACGCACCTGGCCTCGCCAGTTCAGCGCCTACCGGAAGGATGACCCCCTGGTAACCCCACCCGGAGGCGAGGATACTTCGACCCTCCTCCGCCGCGCCCTGGACTCCCTCACCGCTCTGGCCCGGCGCGCCGGGGCCATCCGCACCACCATAGTTATTACACACGGCGGCCTCATCCGGACCGTGGAGCGACACCTCGGCGTCACACCCCCCGAGGGGCCAGTTCCCAACCTGGGTGGCAGGTGGATCCTGGCAAGGGTCGACGGCACGCTGAGCGACGCCGGCATCGCCCAGTGGCCATAGGTAAACCCTCCTCGGCCTGGCGTAGGCCAATCCTGTTTCTCGAATTGACTGCCTTCTCGTTGCTGGTCCACCTACCCGGGCTCATATTTGCCCTCTTCAGCTCCGATGAGGCCAGCACCGCGACTCTGGCCATTTCCATCCTTAGGGGGGGAAGGCTCTATTTAACCGTCGCCGATCGCAAGCCTCCCCTGGTCCCTTACCTGTACGCCGGGGTGTTCACGATTACCGGGACCCACGACCTACGCCCGGTGAGGGTACTGGGGGATCTGGCTCTGGCCGCAACGGCCTACATCCTGGCCAGGGAAGCAGGCCGCCGTTATGGGGGTCGGAGCATCGGACTCGCCGTCGGGTTGCTGTTCCTCATCGGCAGCGTGGCCCTGCTACCCGACAGCGGCCAGGCCGCCACCTTCGAGATGTTCATGGTCCTGCCAATGACGGCGGCCTTCGTCGCCGCCGTTCGGGGCCGAGCCGTTGGGGCCGGTGTCCTGCTGGCCGTGGCCTGCCTGTGCAAGCAGACCGCCATTGTCAGCGCCCTGCCCATCGCCTACCTCCTCATCCGGGAGCGCGGATGGACGTCCTTGCTGCGGGCGGCCGTCCCCGGTCTCGGTGTGCTGGTTGCCACGGCGCTGGCATTTGGTCCCAGTCGCTTTCTGCTATGGAACATCACCGGCAATGGTGGCTACCTGGCCGTCGACGGGGGAATAGGCTCGATCGTCCTGAATGCCGGAGGCCAGATTGGCCCGTACCTGGGAGCCAACCTCGTCTTGTTGTGGTTGGCCGGCCGAGCCCGGCGCCTCGTCCCAGTCTGTCTCGACCTGTGGCTTTGGTTGGCCGGCGGTCTTGTCGCGGTGATCGTGGGACTGCGGTTTTTCGATCACTACTTCCTTCAGATCCTGCCTGCCCTGGCCCTCCTGGCCGGAGCGGGCCTGGCCTCTTGGACCCTGCCCCAACGGCGCCGAGCCATCGCCGGTGCGGCTCTAGGACCTGCGGTCCTGGTGGCCGTGGGCTTCTTCCCGCACTGGTTCAATCAGGAGCCCGACCTGGCCCGGCTGGTGGCCGTCACCGATTCCCTGACCGGCCCGCAGGCTCCAATCTTCGTGTGGGGTCAGCTGAGTGAGATCTACTGGTTGAGCGGGCGTCCTCCGGCCTCTCGCTTCATCCTGGCCTCTTTTTTGACGGGCAGCTCGGGCGGGCGCCAAGCCGGTCGGGCCCAGTCAACTAATGGCATCCCCCACGCCTGGGTAACCTTGGAGGCCGACTTCGACAACCATCCGCCCCGACTCATCGTCGACACCAGCCCGGCCCACATCCGCGGATTTGGCCATTACCCATTGACGGCTACTGCCTTGTGGGCATCGATCCAGCACAGCTACATGCGGGCCGCAACGGTCGACGGAGTGGTGTTCTACCAGCTCGAGCCCGGGACGGGGTCGGGAAGCAGGTGACAAGCCATCAATTCGAATGTGCTTCGTGTTCGGCTTTGGCCTGATCGGCCAAGCAGAAGCGGGCCGCGGGCAAGGCTTGGAGACGGGCCTCCTCGATCGGCCGACCGCACGCCTCGCACGTTCCGTAAGAACCGGCATCCAGGCGCCGTAAGGCCCATTGCACGTCCGACAATTCGGCCGACACCTGTTCGTAGATGGATATGTCGCGCTCTCGTTCGAAGGTCTCGGTTCCTATATCGGCCTGATGCTGGCTGGAAACCGGCATGTCGCCCAGGGCTTCCTCCTCCGACTCGACGGTCAGGCCGTCGGCCACGAAGGCGTCCCGGATGGATTCCAGCCGGGAGCGCTCCTGGCCCAGCTGATGGCGCGTCTCACCCAAGTCCATTGTCGAATGGTACTGGCAGGGGCCTTGGCTGTCAGTGCCGAGCCGGCATGTAGACCATCTATGTGGTGTCGGCTGTGGGCAGAGGACCACCGAGGAGCAGGTCGGTTACAGCTTCGAACAGCTGGGGGCGGGCCAGAAGAAATCCTTGGGCCAGATCACAACCCATGGCCAACAACCGCTCCATCTGCTGTTGGGTCTCCACCCCTTCCGCCACCGACTGGTAGCCCAGGGCCCGGGCCATGAAGACAATGGCGGCGACGATGGCGTCGTCCTCATCCCTGGTTCCCAACCCATCGACGAAGGCCCTGTCGACTTTGACCATGTCGACAGGGAAGCGCTTTAGGAAACTGAGGGAGGAGTACCCGGTCCCGAAGTCGTCCAGAGCCAAATGAAGCCCAAGCGATCGCAACTTACTGAGTATCTCGATACCCCCAGGGGAGTCCACCAACAGGGCGCTCTCGGTGATCTCCAGGTATAGGTCGTCAGGGTCCACCCCCGTCCGACTCATGATTCGGGACACCACCGCGGTCAGCCCAGGGGCGGCCAGCTGCACGGTGGAAAGGTTGATCCCAACCGAGAGGAACGCGGGCCGGGGCAACTGCTGGCGCCAACGGGCCAGCGCCTCACAGGCCGTCTCCAGCACCCATTCGCCCATGGGAATGATGAAACCGCTCTCTTCGGCTACCGGAATGAAATCAGCCGGCGAGATGGCGCCGTGTTGCGGATGCTGCCAGCGCAGCAGGGCTTCCACCCCGTGCACCAAACCGCTGCCCAACTCCATCAGGGGCTGGTATTCCAGATGGAACTGTCCTTGTTCCAGCGCAACGCGCAGGTCGTGATCCATCTCCAGGCGGGACCGGGCCAGATCCCGCAAGCCCGCATCGAACACCACCACCCGGCCTCGCCCCATGGACTTGGCCCGGTACATAGCAGCGTCTGCGTTGCGGATCAGGTCCTCAGGACCGTCGACGTCGGGGCCACCGAAGGCCACCCCAATGCTGGCCGTGACAAAGACCGATCTGCCTTCCACCACCACTGGTTCGGACAGGGCCGAGGCAACGCCCAGGGCCAGCACATCCGCCTCCTTACGACCTCTCACCTGGTCAAAGCAAATGACGAATTCGTCGCCGCCGAACCGAGCCACCAGATCGTCAGGACCCAGAACGGCGGAGATCCTTTGGGCGATGGCCTTGATGACCAGGTCCCCGATGCCGTGCCCCAGGGAGTCGTTGACTACCTTGAATCGATCCAGATCGATGGAGAATAAGGTGACGCGGCCCATCCTGGGCCGACGAGCTGTCTCCAATCGACCCTCCTCGATGTTGCTGTCAGTGGCGTGGTCGGCGTCGGTCAACAAAGCGGTCAGGTGTCGGAGCATGAAGTGGCGACTCGGCAGACCACTGAGCAGGTCAAAATCAGCGGCCCTGACTAACTCGGCGTTTACCCGGGTGCGCTCCAAGACGATGGCCATCAGATCAGCGGCAAATCTGGCGACCTCCCACTCTTGATCCTGGGGAAGCAATGGGCGCAAGGTGAAGATGGTCAGCGTCCCGAGCAGCTCGCGATCCGACGAGCCCAGGAGGGGCAGGCAACTGCAGGCGACAAACCCCGAAGTCATGGCGGGTCCGGCCCACGTTCCCCACTCCAGCCGCCACCCCAAATCCTCGAAGATCATGGGTTTGTCGTCGTCACCAAGCTCGTCCCATGGGCCTGAGCGCGCATGAAAAAATGCCTCCTGGAAATGGTCATCCAGTCCGGCCGTGGCCATCGGGTAAAAGTCTCGGCCGTTCCCTTCGATGGCGTTTATCAGACATGCAGCTCCCGGTGATGCCGACTGGAGCAGGTCCGTGACCGTTGCAAGTATGCGCTGGACCGACTCGCCCCGTGCCAACATGTCCATCACTTCTGAATGGCGGGCCAAGCGGAGCTCGGCCGATCGTCGGGCGGTAACGTCTCGGAGCGAGACCATGATTCCGGCCACAAAGGGGTCGTCCACCAAGTTTGTGGCCGTTCCTTCAAAGATCCGAACCCCGCCATCGGCGGCCACCAGGTCCAGATCAATCGTCGGACCGGCGCCCGTCGGTCCGTCCACGATCGTGGCGAAGTCGAGCTTGACCCGCTCCAGCGTCTCGGGATGGACAAAATCGAAAGCCGAACGACCGAGGATGACATCAGGGCCATAACCCAGGGCGTCGGCCAGTCCGGCGTTGGCATAGGTCAAAGTGCCGTCCAGATCCAGCACAGCGACTATCTCGGCCGAGTTGTCGACCAGTGCCCGGTGACGCTCCTCGGATAAACGGTCGTCGCTGAGCTTCCTGACGATGGTCTGGATGGCGACCCGGCCGTCGTCTAGGGGGTACAGCCTGCTCTTGACCTCCACCTTGAGGCTGACCCCGTGGCGGACTCGGAGCACCAGGCCGATTGGCTCTGCTGGTTCACCGGTAGTGACCATCCGGAGGATGCGCCTCCTGACGCTGGCCAGGGCCTTGGCTCCCAACAAGTCACTCAGGACAACGCCGGCCAGCCTGGGGCCAGCATCGAATCCCAGCATCCTCGCGGCCGCATCGTTCCCGTAGATGATCCGGCGGTCGAGGTGTACCACGATCCCGTCGGGGGACTCGGACACCAAGCGTTCAAAGGCGCCCTCACCCAGACCGATAGCGCCTGGTCCGTCGAGGTCGGGGGTATAAGGGGGGCCG
>JBOGIG010000029.1:0-67830 GCA_050742455.1 Acidimicrobiales bacterium | reverse complement strand
GCCTCGCGGTGGTCCTCGGTGAGCCCTGTGTGGACGTGATGGGTCACTTCCAGGTCCAGACAGTCGCCAAGCTCCCCGGTTACGGCGCGGTTGAGGTTCTCCTTCATGTACCGGTAGGCCAGGGCCGGCCCGGCGGCCAGCCGGCGGGCCAACCGGCCCACCTCGTCAGAAAGGTCGTCGGCGGGGAACACTGCATTTAGGAGGCCGAGCCGCTCTGCTTCGACAGCCCCGATGCGATCGGAGAAGTAGTAAAGCTCCCTGGCCTTGCCGCTACCCACCAGGCGGGTCAGGAACCACGTCCCCCCGTAGTCACCGGCGAAGGCCACCTTGGCAAAGGCGGTGGTGAATACGGCGCCCTCGGCCGCATAGCGCAGGTCGCAGGCCAGGGCCAGCGACAGGCCGGCGCCGGCGGCGGGACCGGGGATGGCGGCGATGGTCGGCTTGGGCATCTGCCACAGGCGGCCGCTGGTCGCCCGCTGGCTGAGCCGCTGGCGATGAATGGCGGCGTCGATGCCACCCCCCGGCCCCCGGCTGCCGCCACCCCCGGCCCCTTCAGATGAACCTTCGGCCATGGCCTTGACATCGCCCCCGGCGCAGAAGGCACCTCCCGCACCCGTGAGCACCACACAACCCACAGCGTCATCGATCTCCACCTCAGCCAGGACCCGGTCCAGGGCCGAGAGCATGGCGTTGGAGAGGGCGTTTCGGCGCTCGGGCCGGTTCATGGTGAGGGTGGCCACACCGTCGTCGACCTCGCCCAACAGGTCCTCGGTACCGGTGTCGAGTTGGGTCATGGATCAGCCTTCTTTCTTGAGGAAACGGACTCCGGCGATCTCCACAACCGGGGTGGTCATCCCGACCATATGCACCTCGGTGATCCCCTCGCCCCGACGGGAGAGCGCCGGCTCGAAACGCAGCTCCTGGCCGGCCTGGCCCAATGCGATCGTCGCCGAGCCGGCATCGCTGACCGCCGCAGACAGGCCCAGCACAATGGCCCAGCGCTCCGCAGCAACCTGGGGGTCGTTTACCTCTATGGTCAAACCCGCCACGCCACCCGAATCATGGGGCGCCGCCCTCCCCGTCCACGCCGGCCCCGCCCACCGCCATGACTCGGGCGGCTCGGCCCAGTCGAGGGACACGATCGCCCCGGGCACGTCCTTGGGGTGAAGGTGGGTACCGGCGATGTCGGCGTGGTCGGAACTCCACACCACCCGCACCCCGGCGGCGGCCACCCTCTGGCGGGTGGCGCCGAGGTCGGCCACCTGGAAGATGGCCATGTAGCCGCTATCGCCCCCCCTTCGCTCGATGTAGCGGCCGGCGGTGGTCTCCGGGCGCTCGGGGGACACCACCTCCACGAAGGTGTCGCCGGCGGCGAAGACGGAGTTGGACAGGCCGAATGCGCCCACCCCCGGGTCATGAAAGGGCTCGCCCCACCCGAAGGCCTCCTGAAGCTGCCGCGAAACCGTGGCGCAGTCGTTGACAGCCAGGGCTACCTGGCGCAGTCGGGGTAGCGCGGACATCCACTCGACAATAGGCCGCTCGATTGCCGCTTGTCTCAGATCTCGTCTGGTCTGAACCGCCTACGCCGGTGCCGGCGGGTGGCCCGGACTTTGATGGAGAGTGTGCGACCGGCCTTGTCCATAGAAGACCGAAGTCGGCTGACATCCTGAGCCGACGGCTCAGAGTGCGACGGTGAAATCCCGCCACTGGTCAGAGTTGGGATATTCACTCAATAGTCGGATGACGCCGGAGATGATCGCTCCGAACTCGTTGTGAGCGAGCGTCCAGATCAAGATGCAGCCGGCATGATGACGGCTGTCCTCACCCCACTCCCGCAGCAATGGGGCAAAGTCGCGGGAGTTGCGGGTGACGAGTATGCGATCTTGCTGGGCTGCCAATTCCAGCACCTGCGGATCGTCGAGGGCACCGAGTGCAGGGTCCGCAGCGAGGCTCAGAACGTCGTGACCGTCATTGTTGAGCGCAGAACCGATCCGTTTTGGAGACAGGTTGGCGTCGAGTAGTAGGCGCACCCCTTAGGGGTCCGCCACCGCTACGAAGGGGAACAAGACCCTGACGTCGGTGATCGGCAGCGTGTTCTCGGCGACCGCGTCGGCGATCTCGTCGGGATAGGCGTCTCGGTAGGCGACAGCGAGCCGTACCTGCGCAGCTGACAGTTGTGTCTCGGCTACCAGCTCCTCAGGCGAGCCGAAGTCCTGCGTCATTTGGACGATCTCCCACACATCCAGTCCAGAGCCGATCACCCATCCGCGGCGGCGGGCGTCGCCGCCGCGGAAGCCAACGCCGGGAAAGCGTCGAGTACGGGCGGTCTCCTCGGTGAACGCCTCCACGACCGCGCTCTTGGTCCTACGTGTCCGCCGCGCCTCAGTCTCAACGAGGCGTTCGGTGTCCTCTTGCAAGCGTACGCTGAATGGCTGACCCTTCGGCACAACCAACCTCCTAACTACAACTACTACATTGTAGCGGAGATCGTCTCGAGGGCGACGAGTGCGGCATATAGGGGCGTCTCCAGCGCTTGGGGTCTAGGCGTCGTCCCGCCCGAAGGGGCCGTAGCGGCGGTCTTGGGCGGGGTCCATCTCGGTAAGCATTCGCCTTGCCTCCGTCACCTGACCCCGTCTACCCGGACTTTCATCTAGAGCGGGTGACGAGAATCGAACTCGCGTTCTCAGCTTGGGAAGCTGATGTTCTGCCGCTGAACTACACCCGCGGGCAACCGAGACACTACCGTCAAAGATCGGGACACACTAACGTGCGCTCAACCATGATCCTGTCCGACAAGACCATTCGCGAGGAGATCGTCAACGGCCGAATTGTGATCGAGCCCTTCGACGATGGATGTGTCCAGCCCTCGTCGGTCGATCTGCACGTCGATCGCTTCTTCCGCCTCTTTCGCAACCACTCCATGCGAGTCATCGACGTGAAGGAGGACCAGGAGGAACTGACCGAGCTGGTCGAGATCCGCCATGGCGACCCCCTGATCCTGCATCCCGGAGAATTCGTGCTCGGCTCCACGGCCGAACGGGTAGCGCTTCCGGCTGACCTGGTGGCCCGCTTAGAGGGCAAGTCGAGCCTGGGACGGCTTGGTCTGTTGATCCATTCCACTGCCGGTTTCGTCGATGCCGGTTGGGACGGCCACCTAACCCTGGAGCTGTCCAACGTTGCCAATTTGCCCATAACCGTCTACCCCGGCATGAAGATCGGCCAGATAAGTTTCCTACGGATGACCACTCCGGCCGACCACCCCTACGGATCCTCCAGCGTCGGGTCGAAATATCAACACCAGCGCGGTCCCACTCCCAGTCGCTACTTCGAGAACTTCCGGTCCTGAGCCAGGCGCCGACGGGCCGTCGAGTTGGGTCGGCCCCATCACCATTAGTAGTGTTCGTGGCTTGATCGGCCCCCCGGAGGAGATATGAGAATCGTCATAGGCGCCATCATTTGTGTGGTGGCCTTCTCCATTGCCGGCCAGCGGCTGTTCTGGCTATACCGGCTGATCGCGTCGGGCGCACCGGCCCCCGATCGCTGGAAGGGCGTGACCAAGAAGGTCTACGCCGAACTCACCGAGGTCATCGGCCAGCGCAAGATGTTCCAAAGGACCGTGCCCGGTGTAGCCCACGCCGTGACATTTTGGGGATTCATTATCCTCATGGCCACCATCCTGGAGGCATTCGGCAGCCTGTTCACCAATACCTTCGCCATCCCCATTATCGGCCACGGGGCCTGGCTGGGCTTTCTCGAAGATTTCTTCTCAGCCGCCATTCTGATCAGTCTCGCTGTTTTTGCCGCCATCCGCCTGACCCAATCACCCAGCCGGATCGAGCGAAAGAGTCGCTTTTTCGGCTCCCACACCACCGCGGCGTGGGTAGTGCTGGGCATGATCGCCTTGGTCATCATCACCCTCATCGGCTATCGGGCCGCCCAGGTGGCCGATCACCGGTTCCCCTACGGAGATTGGGCCTTCTTCTCCCATGCCGTCGGCGCCGGGTTCACCCACTTCCCCCACTCGGCCAATCTGGCCCTGGAATCGGTTCTCCTGGAACTGAACATAGCGGTGATCCTGGCCTTCTTGGTGATCGTGGTGTACTCCAAGCACCTCCACATTTTCTTGGCGCCCATCAACGTGGCCTTCTCCCGACGGCCCAAGGCCCTTGGCCCCCTGTCCACCCCCAACATGGATCCCGAGCTGTTGACCGAGGACTCGGTCTTCGGGGCCGGGCGCATCGAGCAGTTGAGCTGGAAGCAGTTGTTGGATACGGCCACGTGCACCGAGTGTGGGAGGTGCCAGGACCAGTGCCCGGCCTGGAACACGGGCAAGCCCCTGTCTCCCAAGCTTGTCATCATGGCTTTGCGGGACCAGATGTTCAGCTCGGCCGACGTGCTGCTTGGCGATGGAGCCCAAGGTGCAGGGGCCGTGGCCACCAAGGTGCGACCCACCACCGAGGTGAGTTTGGTGCCCGACGTCATCGACAATGACGTGTTGTGGTCATGTACCACGTGCGGGGCCTGCGTCCAGGAGTGCCCCGTCGACATCGAGCACGTTGACGCCATCGTGGACATGCGCCGCTATGAGGTTCTGATGGAATCCCGGTTTCCCACCGAAGGCGGGCTCATGCTGCGCAACGTTGAGAACCAGGGTGATCCGTGGGGCCTGGGCCAGTCCAAGCGACTGGACTGGACCGAGGGTCTCGGGTTCGAGATTCCGGTTATCGATTCCGCTATCCCGAACGACATGGAGTACCTGTTGTGGGTGGGGTGTGCCGGAGCTCTGGATGAACGGGCCCGCAAGGTCACCCAGTCAATAGCCCGTATCCTGCATTCGGCCGGGGTGGCGTTTGGCATCCTGGGCCGGCGTGAGACCTGCACCGGCGATCCCCCCCGCCGCCTGGGCAACGAATACTTGTATCAGACCCAGGCGGCTATGAATATCGAGACACTCAACGCCGTGGGGGCCACAAAGATAATTGCTTCGTGTCCGCATTGCTTCAACACCATCGCCCGTGAATACCCGGCGCTGGGGGGGAACTACGAGGTGCTTCATCATTCGCAGCTCCTCGAGAAGCTGCTGATTGAAGGAAGGCTGAAGCCGTCGATGCCCTTCGATGCCAAGGTCACCTACCACGACCCGTGCTATCTGGGGCGGCACAACGATGTCTACGACCAACCCCGTGGCGTGCTGGCTGCGGTGCCGGGGGTGGAGGCCATCGAGATGCACCGCCATCGGGAGAAGTCATTTTGCTGCGGGGCGGGGGGGAGCCGGATGTGGCTGGAGGAGAAGATAGGAAAGCGGGTCAATCTGGAGCGAACCGATCAGGCGCTGGCCACCGGGGCCGACGTTGTAGGCACTGCCTGTCCTTACTGCATGATCATGATCGACGACGCTTTGCGCCAACGCCAAGGCGAGGGAGGGGCATCCGAGGAGATCAGGGTTCTCGACGTGGCCCAGATCCTGGAGGGCTCGCTTCAAATTCGAACCGCACCACCGTCCCCGGTTGAGCCTGCCTCCGAACCGGCCGAGACGGCCGATCATGCCCCCCTTGTCGCCGCCGATGAGACTGCCGTGACTGAGCGTGCCCCCGAACCGGCGGGCCCCGGGACAGACGAGACCGCTTAGGTGTAGACCTTGGGGTCTGCGCCGCGCAGGCGCATGGACATGGCGCTGAGCATCTTGCGGGCGAGCGAGGGGATCTGCTCTATCACTCCGTTGAACTCACGCTGGCCGAGCACCAGGAGGTCCATGTCGGTATGGGAGGCCACCGAAGCCGATCGGGGCATCCGATCGAGGAGGGCCTGTTCGCCAAAATACTGACCGGGTCCCAACATGGCGATCTTGCGGCCCTTGCGCTTGACCACTGCCTGGCCGTTGATGATCAAGAAGAACTGCTGGCCAACCCGGCCCTCGTCACAAAGGACCCGGCCTGCAGGTACCTGGACCTCGTCCGAAGCCCGGGCAATGAGCGAGAGCTCTTTGCGGCTGCAGCCGGAGAAGAGCCACATGTTTGACAGGTGGTCGAGGCGAGAGTCTTGTCGGGCCATGGCGGGAACAGTAATGGCCCGCGAGGCATCATGCTCGACAAATGTGATCGGAGGCGGGGCATGCTCAAACGTGCTTGGCCAATCCGGCCAGGATCATGGCTTCCAGTTGCTCCAGGGCACGGCCGTCGGTGATCTTGGCCCCGGTGGCGTCTCTGACATAAAAGGAGTCGACCACCTCGTGTCCCAGGGTGTTGACCCGGGCCGAAGCTACGTCAAGGCCACAGGCTGCAATGGCCCCAGTAATCCGAAAGAGCAGGCCGATGGCATCGGGCGCTCTCACTTCCACGACGGTGGCCGAACTCGAAGCCCGGTTGTCCACCAGAACGCGAGGTTCGGCCGGGGTGGCTGAACTGGGACGCCGGGCCGCGCCGTAGGCCCGGGCTCGCTCCATCAGGCGGGCCTCCAAGGGCAGGCGGGCCTCCAGGGCGGCAGTTAGGTCGGACGCCAACTTGTCGGACGCCAACTTGTCGCCCTGGATGGGGGCTCCAGATCCCGGATCCACGTCGAAGACGTCGATGGCCATCCCCGATGAGCTGGGAAGGGCGCTGGCCGAGCGTATGTCGAGACCGTTCAGGGCCAGCACTCCGGCCATGGCCGACAACAGACCGGGTTGATCGGGTGCGGCGATGGTCAATGTCGACCCTTGGCACGCCACCGCGAGGCGACCGGCGTCGATGAGCGATCTGTGCTCCGGCGTGATCGGGTTGGGAGGTTCCCCGATGGCGGCTCCCTCCAGGACCCGCATGGCTCGCCGGGACAGCTCGGCCACCAGTTGGGCCTTCCACGGGCCCCATGCCGATGGGCCCGTGGCCAGGCTGTCGGCCTCGGTGAGGGCGGTCAGTAGTTCGAGGACCACCGTGCTGCGCGCCGACGAGACGACGAGCTCAATGGTGGAAGGGTCGTCCAGGTCGCGGCGGGTGGCGGTGTCGGGGAGGAGGAGATGGTGGCGCACCAAATCGACCAGCACGGCGCAATCCGACGGGGCGAAGCCCAATCGGGGAGCCATCTCGGCCACGATCTTGATGCCAGCCTCGGTGTGGTCACCGGGGTAGCCCTTTCCAATGTCGTGGAGCCATGCACCCACCAACAACAGGTCGGGACGGGCCACATTGCGCACGAGTTCTCCAGCTCGCGCCGCCGCTTCGCACAGGTGTCGATCGACGGTGAAACGATGGTAGGCATTGCGCTGGGGAAGGTTGCGGACCGCGGACCACTCGGGGACCATGCGAACCAGCAGCCCGTGCTGGTCGAAGGTTTCGAGCACCTCGATGGCATTGGGCCCAGCGCCCAACAGGGCTAGCAGTCCCTGGAGCGCGGCGAGCGGCCAAGGGTCTTCCATGGCTGGGGCCTCGGCCACCAGTCGGGCGAGGCTTGTCCGGGCGATGGGGGCTCCAAGCTGCGCGGCCTCCGCTCCGGTGCGCCAGGCCAGGGAGCAGTCGGTGGATGGCTGGGCCCCTGCCACTATGGTGACTTCGCCGTCCCTCAGCACCAGGTCCTTACCGAGCCGGCGTTCGGCCGTCCCGTCGTGCCCCTTGGGGCCGGCCAGCCACGATGTCACCCGGCGGAGGCCATCGTCGATGACCCAGGCCAGACATCGGGCCGAGGTGGCCACGTCGGCCATGAGTCGATCGGCATCCTCAAGGCCCAAGAGCTCGGCCACACCGTCTTGTTCCTGGAGTCGCAGGACGTCGCCCGATTTTCCGGTGCGGCGCTGAAGGGCCACCCTGACCTGGCAAAGGGTGACCACGGCCTGGTCCAGCTCGGGACCGGCGGCCACGTCGGCCAGGACCGGTGTCGCCAGGTCGAGGGCCCTTATGGCGTGGTGGTCGCGCAGACCACCTCGGGCTTCCTTCAGGTCGGGTTCGAGGAGGAATGCCGCCTCTCCGTTTATCCGATGACGCTGCCGGACGGATTCCACCAACTCCGGGACACGGCGCCGGCCCTGAGTTCTCCACTGGGACATGGCCTTGTCCGTCAGCTCTTCGCCGATTTCCGGGTCGCCGGCCACCACTCTGGCGTCCAACAGGCCGAGGGCCGCCCTGAGGTCGGTACCGGCCACGGCCAACGCCTCGCTGACGGTGCGGACACTGTGATCGAGGCGCACGCCTTGATCCCAGATCGGGTACCAGATGGCCTCGGCGACGGCCTTGACCTCCCGGGCCGATCTTCGGGCCGAGTGCACCAGCACCAAGTCCAGATCGCTCCCTGGGTAGAGCTCGCTGCGCCCGTAGCCGCCTACGGCCATCAGCACCAGCCCGGCTGCTCCGCCGGGCGCCCGCTTGGACCCCTTGTCGGCGTGGTCGGCCACGGCCGAGGTAAAGACGGTCTGCAGCCAATCATCGGCGGCCTCGGCATAGGCTCGAGTGAAGGCCACCCCCTTGAGATCGGCTTGGTCAAGGAGGGCTTGGCGCCGTTCCTTGAGGCTCCTCGACGCTCCCCATTCAGACGGCGTCGGCACCCCGTTCCCCCGTACGGACTCGCACGACCTGTTCTACCTCGGTCACCCACACCTTTCCGTCGCCGATCTTGCCGGTGCGGGCGGCAGCGACGATGGCGTCGAGGACGGCATTCAACTCTGGTTCATCCACCACCAGGTCGATGCGAACCTTGGGTAGGAAGTCCACCGTGTACTCGGCTCCCCGGTAGATCTCGGTGTGGCCCCGCTGGCGCCCAAAGCCCTGAACCTCGGTTACTGTCAGGCCTTCGACACCCAAGCCCTTCACCGCCTCCTTGACGTCTTCGAGCTTGAATGGTTTGACGACAGCGGTGACCAGCTTCATGGGGTCCTTCCCGTATTCCCGCCAAACGGCAGCCTCGTCGACCCGATGTTAGCCGTTTCACCCCGCTTTTCAGGTGGTTGGTCGTTGCCGTCCAGGCCAGTTGACCTGCGGACTCATCCGGCCTGACCCGCTACTGAGCGCTGGGCCGCAGCGATGGCTTCGGCGTCGCCCAGGTAGCGGGCGGAGCGTGTAACCATGAATTTGTCGAGGTCGTAGAGGCGGGGCACGCCTGTCGGAATGTCCAATCCGGAGATGTCGTCGTCAGAGATCCCCTCAAGATGCTTGACCATCGCACGCAAGCTGTTGCCATGGGCCACCACCAACACCGCAGGGTGGGTCAGAAGGTCGGGCACGATTGCGTCGTAGAAGTAGGGCAGCAGGCGAGCCACCACGTCGCCCAGGCACTCTGTGGCCGGAAGGAGCTCAGGGGGGACCCCGTCGTAGCGGGGATCGAAGCGGGCATGGCGCTCGTCGTCAGGGTCGAGCGGTGGAGGTGGGGTCAGGTAACCCCGCCGCCAGGCCTTGACCAGCTCCGTACCGTACTGACGGGTGGTCTCCTTCTTGTCCAACCCCTGCAAGGCGCCGTAGTGGCGCTCGTTGAGGCGCCAATGACGACGGACCGGGAGCCAGGACCGGCCCAGCGCGGCCAGGGTGATCTCTGCGGTGCGGATGGATCGCGTCTGGACCGAGGTGTGGACGATTCCCAGATCAAGATCACCCTGGTCTGCCATTAGGCGTCCGGCCGATCGGGCCTCTTCCTCCCCCAACGGCGTCAGATCAACATCGGTCCAGCCGGTGAAGCGATTCTCGGCATTCCAAGTGCTCTGGCCGTGTCTCAGCAATACCAGTGTGGGCATGTTTGCCAGGGTAATCCGACGGAGGTCGCCAGGGTAGTGGACAAGTTGATGCAAGCACACTCAAGTTCTGCTATAGTGAGCGCAACAACAATCTAGCGCTATTTGGAGGCAGGATTATGTCCAGGGCCGTCGGTATCGACCTAGGCACGACAAACTCGGTGGTCAGCGTTCTGGAGGCGGGCGAGCCCGCCGTGGTTCCCAACGCCGAGGGGGGGCGTACTACGCCTTCCATTGTGGGATTTTCCAAGACCGGAGAGGTCCTGGTGGGCGAAGTGGCCAAGCGCCAGGCCATCACCAACCCCGACCGGACCATTCGTTCGGTCAAGCGCCACATGGGAACGACCTGGAAGGTCGACATCGAGGGCAAGGACTACAACTCCCAGGAGATCTCGGCCCGGATCCTGGGCAAGCTCAAGAGGGATGCCGAGGCCTTCCTGGGGGACACTGTGACCCAGGCCGTCGTGACGGTCCCGGCGTATTTTGATGATGCCCAGCGCACGGCCACGAGCGAGGCGGGCAAGATCGCCGGCCTGGAGGTGCTGCGCATCATCAACGAACCGACGGCCGCTGCCTTGGCCTACGGCCTGGACAAGGAAGGGGCCGAGCAGACTGTGCTCGTTTTCGACCTGGGGGGCGGGACCTTCGACGTCTCGGTGTTGGATATCGCCGACGGGGTGTTCGAAGTCAAGTCGACCGCGGGCAACACGCACCTGGGGGGTGACGACTGGGACCAGAGGATCATCGACTGGTTGGTCAAGACGTTCAAGGACACCGAAGGGGTGGACCTGTCCAACGACAAGATGGCTTTGCAGCGCCTCAAGGAAGCCGCCGAGAAGGCCAAGGTGGAACTGTCCAGCGTCCAGGACACCCAAGTCAATCTGCCCTTCATCACCGCCACATCGGACGGCCCCAAGCATCTCGATCTCAAGCTGACCCGAGCAAAATTCACCGAGCTCACGGCCGATCTGGTCGAGGCGTGCAAGGGTCCCTTCGAGCAAGCCATCAAGGACGCCGGCTTGAGCACCGATCAGATCGACCACATCATCATGGTCGGGGGCTCGACCCGGATGCCCTCGGTCCAGGAGCTGGTTCATGATCTGACGGGCAAGGAGCCCCACAAGGGGGTCAATCCCGACGAGGTGGTGGCTGTAGGTGCGGCAATCATGGCCGGCGTTCTGAAGGGCGACGTCAAGGACGTCTTGTTGCTCGACGTCACCCCGCTCAGCCTGGGCATCGAGACCAAGGGAGGGGTGATGACCAAGTTGATCGAGCGCAATACCACCATCCCCACCCGGCGCACCGAGGTGTTCACCACGGCCGACGACAGCCAACCGTCGGTGGAGATCCACGTGCTCCAGGGCGAACGGGAGATGGCGGGCTACAACAAGACGCTGGGTAAGTTCCAACTGGTGGACCTTCCTCCCGCCCCCCGGGGGGTGCCCCAGATCGAGGTCACCTTCGACATCGACGCCAACGGGATCGTGCACGTGTCGGCCAAGGATCGGGCCACCAACAAAGAGCAGTCCATGACCATTACCGGTCAGTCCTCTCTGGCCAAGGAGGATATCGAACGTATGGTGCGCGATGCCGAGGCCCACGCCGCCGATGACAAGGCCAGGCGCGAGGAGGCCGAGGTGCGTAACAACGCCGACACGCTGGTGTATCAGACCGAGAAGCTGGTGGCCGAGCAGGGCGAGAAGATCCCCGCCGAGGACACCGACAGCGTCAATGCGGCTCTGTCCGAGCTGAAGGAAGCTTTGAGCGGAACCGACCTGGAGTCGATAAAGGCCAAGACCGAGGCCCTGGTCACCGCCAGTCACGGCCTGGCCCAGAAGCTCTACGACGCGGCGTCGACATCCAGCTCCCAGGCCGGTGCCGGTGCAGCTTCGGATCAGCCCGGCACCGCGCCCAACGACGAAGAAGTGGTCGATGCCGAGATCGTCGACGAGCCCAAGAAATGAGTGGGCCGCGCCCTGCGACTGGGAAGGCCCGTTCGGACGCGGTGTCGGGCGAACACGAACTCGATGTCGAGGTCGAGGTCGGGCTTGAGACTGACGACGATCAGGATGGAAAAGACGTTCCGACCTCGTCGCTTGACCAGCCAGACCTCGACGACGGTGATGTTTGCCCGGAGGAAGGGGACGTCACAGGGACAGCGGACCTTACGGCCACGGCCCGACAGCGCGACGAATACCTGGACTCGTTGCGTCGCCTTCAGGCCGAATTCGAGAACTTCAAGAAGCGGGTGTCTCGTCAGCAGGGAGAATACGGAGCCAGGGCCAATGAGGCCCTCGTGGTCAAGTTGCTGGCCGTGCTCGACACAGCGGACATGGCTCAGGCCCACGGCACCGATTCGGCCGGCGTCACCCAGGTGGCCACGGCTCTGGATGATGTTTTGTCCAAGGAAGGCCTGGAGCGCATTGACCCCGAGGTTGGCAGTCCGTTCGATCCCAATGAGCACGATGCCGTAATGCACGAGGACGGCGAGGAGGGACCGCTGGTGTCCGAGGTGCTCAGAGCCGGTTATCGGTTTCAGGGTCGGGTAGTTCGCCCCGCCATGGTCAAGGTGCGGGGATAGACGAGATCCGGAGTGCAACGGAGAGTATCCGGCAAGCAACGGAGAGCAACGACTGACAGGACGGCGAAGCCAGAGTGAGCCCGCAACGGGAGTGGTTCGAGAAGGATTATTACAAAACCCTGGGTGTGTCGGACTCGGCTACGCCCCGGGAGATAACCAGCGCATACCGCAAGCTGGCCAAGAAGTTCCACCCCGATGCCAACCCTGGCGCTGAGGACCGTTTCAAGGACATCTCGTCCGCCTATGACGTGCTGGGGGACGCCGACAAGCGAAAAGAGTACGACGAAGTCCGAAGGATGGGCCCGGTGGGGATGGGCGGGTTTGGTCCAGGAGGTTCGGGCGGCGCCGGCGGGTTCAATTTCCAGGTAAGCGATCTGGGCGATCTTCTCGGGGGCCTCTTCGGCCGGAACCGGGGCGGCGCCGGTCGCGGTCCGGGGGCGGGTGCTCCTCAGCGGGGTGAAGATCTCGAGGCCGAGCTCTACCTATCGTTTGCCGATGCCATCGGAGGGGTGACAACGGCGGTGAACCTGACCAGCGATGCGGCCTGCTCTACATGTAACGGGACGGGAGCGGCGCCGGGAAGCTCTCCCAGTACCTGTCCCACCTGCCGGGGAAGGGGACTGGTCGAGGAAAACCAGGGCGTCTTCTCCTTTTCTCAGCCCTGTGCCACTTGTGCCGGGCGAGGATCGATCATCGAGCGTCCCTGTGCCACCTGTGGTGGCCGGGGTATCGAGCATCGGGCTCGCAAAGTCAAGGTTCGCATACCGCCGGGAGTGGAGGACGGCCAACGAATCAGGATCAAGTCCCGTGGCGCCGTAGGCCGTAATGGTGGCCCCCCGGGTCACCTGTTCGTCACCGTTCGGGTCGGTCCCCATGACGTGTTTGGCCGTCGGGGATCGAACCTGACAATCACCGTGCCGGTGACGTTTCCCGAGGCCGCTCTCGGTGCATCTGTCACCGTGCCCACCATGGACGCGCCGGTAACGCTCAAGGTCCCGGCCGGCACTCGATCGGGGCGAACCTTCCGGGTCGCCGGTCGGGGCGCACCCCGATCCGGAGGAGCGGGGGACCTCCTCGTAACGGTGGAGGTCATCGTACCGAGCGAATTGACCGAGGAGCAGCGCCGGGCCATCCAGGCCCTGGACAAGGTGTCGGGCCCCTCTCCCCGCGAATACCTAGGAGCGTGATGATGTTTGAGGACGGATTTGTCTCTATGCCTGACACTGCCGGGGTGTTTGTCATATCGGTGGCGGCCGAACTGGCCGGGCTGCACCCTCAGACCCTGCGCATCTACGAGCGCCGGGGACTGTTGGACCCGGCCCGGACGGGAGGGGGGAGCAGGCGCTATTCCCAGGCCGACATCGCCCAGCTCAGGCGCATCCTGGACCTGACCAACGCCGGACTCAACCTGGAAGGCGTCAAAAGGGTCCTGGCCCTGGAGGCCGAGGTGGCCCGCCTCCAGCTCGAGGTCATCGAGCTTCGCCGGGCCGGGGCTGAGGCGGTGGCTCGTACCCACCGCCAATACCGGCGCGATCTCGTGCCTCTGAGTCAGGCCCCAGCGGTGTTCGTGGGCTCGTCGCTCCCGAGGCCTTGGCACTGACGTGGCCCTCGACCCCAACAGGTGGACGGTCAAGACCAGGCAGGCCCTGGCCGATGCGTCAGAGCGGGCCCTCGCCTTCTCCAACCCCGAGGTGGTGCCCGAGCACATTGTCCTGGCCTTGCTCAACCAGCCCGACGGCTTGGCCGTGCCCCTGGTGGCTCGCCTGGGCCGGTCGGTGCCCGACTTGCGTCGGGAGCTGGAAGCCAAACTGGGCCGGCTTCCCCAGGTGCATACCGCCCGGTCTTCCTCATACCCACCCAGGCCGACCCTGTCCGGCGACCTGTCAGACGCGTTGGATCGGGCGGACGGATTTCGTGGCGACATGGGTGACCAGTACTTGTCGGTTGAGCACGTGCTCCTGGCATTGGCCGACCTCATCGGAGCGCGTAGCGATGAAATATTGGCCGCACTCAAAGAGATCAGGGGCAGCCAGCGGGTCACCTCCGAGGATCCCGAGGGCACCTACCGAGCTCTGGAACGCTACGGCCGAGACCTGACCGAGGACGCCCGCCAGGGGAGGTTGGATCCGGTTATTGGGCGGGACGAAGAGATCCGCCGTGTCATCCAGGTGCTGTCCCGCCGGACCAAGAACAATCCGGTTCTGATCGGCGAGCCAGGCGTGGGTAAGACCGCCATAGTCGAGGGTCTGGCCAATCGGATCGTGCAGGGTGACGTCCCCGTCGGGCTGCGGGACAAGAAGGTGGTGGCTCTGGACCTAGCCGGGATGGTGGCCGGGGCCAAGTACCGGGGAGAGTTCGAGGAGCGATTCAAGGCCGTCCTCAAGGAGATCGCCGATGCCGCTGGGCAGGTCATCACCTTCATCGACGAGTTGCATACCATCGTGGGGACTGGTGCGGCCGAAGGGTCGATGGACGCCGCCAACCTGCTCAAACCCATGCTGGCCCGCGGTGAGTTGCGCATGGTCGGGGCCACCACTCTCGATGAGTACCGCAAGCGCATCGAAACCGATGCCGCACTGGAGAGACGCTTCCAGCAGGTGTTCGTCGGGCAACCGAGTGTGACCGACACAGTCGCCATCCTGCGGGGCCTGGCCGAGCGCTACGAAGTACACCACGGCGTCCGGATTCAGGACGCCGCCCTGGTGGCCGCCGCAGTACTTTCTGATCGCTACGTGACAGGTCGCAACCTGCCCGACAAGGCCATCGACCTCATCGACGAGGCGGGCAGTCGGCTGCGCATCGAGATCGACTCCGTTCCGACCGAGCTCGACGTTGTTGACCGCCGCATCCGCCAGCTGGAAATCGAACGGGTGGCGCTGGCCAAGGAGACCGATGCGGCATCGGTCGAACGGTTGGGCCGCCTCGATGAGGAGCAGGCCAACCTGAGGGAGGAATCGGGCGCACTGACCGCTCAGTGGAATGCCGAGTCTGGCGCCATCTCGTCCATACGCTCTCTGAGGGAGGAGTTGGAGGCGGCCCGCGGTCTGGCTGAGCGCCACGAGCGGGACGGTGACCTGGCTCGGGCATCAGAGATCCGCTATGGCCAGGTCCCCTCAATCGAGGAACAAATCACGTTGGCCACCGCAGAGCTGGCCGGCCTGCAGGCCGATCAGAAGATGCTCAAGGAGGAGGTGGACGCCGAGGACGTGGCCGACGTGGTCAGCAGGTGGACCGGCGTGCCGGTAGCGCGGCTCATGGAAGGTGAGGTGGACAAGCTCATCAGGGCAGAGGAAGTGCTGGGGGCCCGGGTGGTGGGCCAGGCTCCGGCAGTGAGCGCGGTGGCCAATGCCATCCGCCGGAGCCGCTCGGGCCTATCCGACCCCAACCGGCCCATCGGGTCCTTTCTGTTTCTCGGTCCGACCGGGGTCGGCAAGACGGAGCTGGCTCGGGCCCTGGCCTTCTTCCTGTTCGACGACGAACGGGCCATGGTCCGCATCGATATGGGCGAATACTCCGAGCGTCATTCGGTGGCCCGCTTGGTGGGGGCGCCCCCTGGTTACGTTGGCTATGACGAAGGAGGCCAGCTGACCGAAGCGGTGAGGCGGCGCCCCTACAGCGTGGTGCTCCTGGACGAAGTGGAAAAGGCCCACCCCGATGTATTCGACATCCTGCTCCAGGTCCTCGACGACGGTCGACTGACCGATGGGCAGGGACGGACGGTGGACTTCACCAACGCTGTGCTGATAATGACGTCGAATCTTTCGGGCGACCCGGCAGGGTTCTTCAAACCCGAGTTCATAAATCGCATCGATGAGATCATCAGGTTCACCGCGCTTACCCGGGAAGACATCAGGCGCATCGTGGAGATCCAGTTGGGGCGGCTGAAGGATCGGCTGGCACCCCGGCGCCTGGTCCTGGAGGTCACCGACGCCGCAGTGGACCGCCTGGCGGAGCTGGGTTATGACCCCGACTATGGGGCTCGACCCCTTCGTCGGGTGATGCAGCGAGAGCTGTCCGACAAGCTGGCCCTCGCCCTGCTGGAGGGTCGGTTCAGCGACGGCGACACGATCATCGTGGACTCGGGGACCTCGGGATTGACCCTGGACGTCCGGATCGACCCCTGACGACGGGATCGGACTCCTGATGCGGGATCGAGTCCGATCTATCGGATCGACCAGGATCGAGCCCCCAATTCCTGGTCCCGGGGGCAATCCGGGTCGGGTAGTCTGTGCGGACCGTCTAATGGCAAGTGGAGGACGTGCGTGCCCGCCACCGTAGTGGTCGGAACCCAATGGGGTGATGAGGGAAAGGGCAAGCTCACCGACCTCGTGGCCAAGGAGATGAACCTGGTCGTGCGATACCAGGGAGGCCACAATGCCGGTCACACCATCGTGGTGGATGGGGTTACCTTTGCCCTTCAGCTCATTCCCAGTGGTGTGCTGTATCCCCACATCACCCCAGTCATCGGCAACGGCGTCGTGGTTGATCCCGCCGTGCTCTTGGCCGAGATCGACACCCTAACGGCCAAGGGGGTGGACGTGACCAGGTTGGTAGTCTCGGGTAACGCCCACCTCATAATGCCCTACCACCATGAGATCGATGCCTTGACCGAACGGCGCCTGGGCAACAACAAATTGGGTACGACAAAGCGGGGCATCGGCCCGGCATACGCCGACAAGGCTTCGCGGCTGGGTCTGAGGGTTCAGGACTTGACCGATCCCAAGATCTTCCGAGCCAAGCTGGACGTGGTGCTTAAGGAGAAGAACGCCATCCTGGCCAAGGTCTTCAACCGGTTGGCGCTTTCGTGTGACGAGATATGTAACCGGTATCTGGACGAGTATGCCCCTCGGGTAGCACCGATGATCGGGGACAGCGTGGGTCTGGTTCACGAGGCGCTCGAGGCCGGCGCCAATGTGCTTCTGGAGGGGGCCCAGGCCACATTCTTGGATCTGGATCACGGAACATATCCCTTCGTGACATCGTCCAATCCGGTAGCCGGAGGGGCCTGTACCGGTGCGGGAATCGGCCCCAGACACATCGACCGGGTCATTGGGATTGCCAAGGCCTACGTCACCAGGGTGGGCTCGGGTCCGTTCCCCACTGAACTCAACGACGACCACGGTGCGCAGCTGGTGGAGCGGGGCCACGAGTTCGGGACCAACACAGGGAGACGTCGGCGTACCGGGTGGTTTGACGCCGTCATGATGCGACACGCCGTACGGCTCAACTCGCTATCCGAGATCGCGCTGACCAAGCTCGACGTGCTGGACAGCTTCGACACACTCAAGGTGTGTGTGGCCTACGAGGCCGACGGCCAGCGCTATGCCAGCTTCCCTTACCACCAGTCGGTGCTGCACAACGTGACCCCTGTCTACGAGGAGCTTCCAGGATGGAAGACCGACCTGTCGGGCGCCACCATGGGCACGGACCTTCCTCCTGCCGCCCGGGACTACGTGGCCTTTCTGTCTGAGCAGGCCGGGATACCGGTGTCACTCATCGGGGTAGGGCCGGGTCGCGAGCAGTTCGTACATTTCGCCGCGTGAGGATTTGTCTGGTCGGGTCGGGTGGTCGTGAGCATGCCCTGGCAGCGGTCCTGTCCCGCAGTGCCCAGGTAATGGTAACTCCAGGTAATCCCGGCATGGATCAGCCGACCGCGAGCTCCATCTCCCGAAGTGGGGCGATGTTGCCAGACTCTGGCGAAGGGTCCGAGCTTTCGGTTGCCTCGGATGTGAGCACCACCGCGGCCCCGGCCGAGGAGATCGACGCTGATCTGTTTGTCATCGGGCCCGAGGTTCCACTGGTCGATGGGTTGGCCGACCGTCTGCGGGCCCGGGGAAAGCGGGTGTTCGGACCCGGAGCCGACGGCGCCCGCCTGGAGGGCTCCAAGGCCTGGATGAAGGCCATGCTGGCCGAGTCGGGAGTGCCCACCGCGGCCTACGCTGAATTCGACTCCTTCGCCCCGGCCCGGGACCACCTCCGTTCCCAGCCCGGCCCCTACGTCATCAAGACCGACGGGCTGGCCGCGGGCAAAGGGGTGCTGGTAACCGATTCGCTGACCGAGGCCCTGGCTGATACCCAAGCCAAGCTGGCAGGGTTGAGTTTCGGACGAGCCGGACATCGGGTGGTCATCGAGCAGGCCCTGACCGGCCCCGAAGTTTCGGTGCTCGCTGTGTGCGATGGTCACAACGCCGTGGCCCTGGCCCCGGCTCAGGACTTCAAGCGAGTGGGAGACGGCGGGACGGGCCCCAATACCGGGGGGATGGGAGCGTACTCACCTGTACCGGGAGCCGGCCCCGATGTGGTGGATCAGGTCATGGATCGGGCCGTCGAGCCGATGTTGGCCGGGCTCATCCGCCACGGTATCGACTACCGGGGCGTCCTCTACGCCGGAATCATGCTTACCGAGGACGGTCCCAAGGTCGTCGAGTTCAACGTGCGCTTCGGCGATCCCGAGGCCCAGGTCGTCCTACCTCGGATACGAAGCGACCTGGCCCAACTGCTGGCCGAAGCAGCCGACGGGTCACTGACCTCGGCGGTAAAGTTCGGCCCTCAGTCGGCGGTGACGGTGGTGCTGGCCGCCGCCGGCTATCCCGAGTCGCCTCGGCTCGGCGACGTCATCTGTGGGTTGGCGAATGCCGAGGCCATTGAGGGCGTGACAGTGTTTCATGCCGGTACCTCTCGGGACGAGGAAGGCCGGCTGGTCACCAACGGTGGCCGGGTCCTGGATGTCACTGCCGTGGGGGCCGACCTGACCGAAGCCAGGAATCGGGCCTATCAGGCCGTCGGGCTGATCTCCTGGCCCGGATGCCACTACCGAAGTGACATAGCCTGGGAGGCAGCCACGGCCGGCGCAACGACGACAGGACCGTGATTACAAAAGGAGCAAGCGGGCAGTGAAAGTGGCGATTGTCATGGGTTCGCCCCGTGATCACGACAAGATGGCTCCGGCCGGCGAGATGCTGACCCGGTTCGGCATCGAACCCGACGAACGCGTCATGTCGGCTCATCGCAATCCAGATCAGGTTGCCGTCTTCGCGCGGGAGGCCCGGTCGAATGGCTACTCGGCCATCATTTGTGGGGCGGGCATGGCTGCCCATCTGGCCGGCGTGGTGGCCGCCCACACCACCCTCCCCGTGGTCGGAGTTCCTTTGTCGGGTGGGGCCCTGGGTGGGGTGGACGCCCTTTACGCCACCGTTCAGATGCCCAGGGGAATCCCGGTGGCCACCGTGGCCATCGACGGCGCGGCCAATGCCGCCGTACTGGTGGTCGAGATGGTCTCCATCGCCGACGAGGCCATGTCCAAGCGACTCGACGAGTTCCGCGCTGCGGGGGCCCGATAGATGATCCCCCGCTACAGCCTGGAGGAGATGTCGAACCTTTTCAGCGATGAGGCCAGGTTCGCCCTAATGCTGGAAGTGGAGCTGCTGGCCCTCGAAGGCTGGGCGGAGATCGGGACGATTCCCACCTCGGATGTCCACCTGGTGCGCAAAGCGGCCCCGGTGGTGGACGCCAAATTGGTGAGGGCCATTGCCGAACGGGAGAAGGTGACCGACCATGACGTTGCCGCATTCGTCGACGTGGTTCAAGCCGCCATCGCTTCGCCTGAGGGGGCCTGGCTCCACTACGGGTTGACCTCTTCCGATGTGGTCGACACCGCCCTATCGGCCACCTTGGTCAGGGCCTGTGACCTCTTGATCGAGGCATCTTCCGAATTGGTCGACGTCCTTCGTCGCCGGGCCCGAGAGTGGGCCCAGGTAGCCGTGGTCGGGCGTACGCACGGTATTCACGCCGAACCGACCACCATGGGGGCCAAGCTGGCCCTGTGGTGCCTGCAGGCCGATCGGGACCGGGCACGGTTGCGCTCGGCCCGAGCCGGGGTGGCGGTAGGGAAGCTGTCCGGGGCGGTGGGGACTTACTCCAACATCGACCCCAGGGTGGAGGCTCATGTCTGTGCCGCCCTGGATCTGGTGGCGGTACCCGCTACCCAGGTGCTGGCCCGTGACCGCCACGCCGAGTATCTGTGGGCTTGCGCCTGCACAGGGGCGAGCATCGAGGCCTTTGCCACCGAGATCCGTCACCTGCAACGCAGCGAGGTGGGCGAGGCCACCGAGGCATTCCGTGAGGGCCAGAAGGGGAGTTCGGCCATGCCCCACAAGCGTAATCCCATCCTTTCCGAACGCCTGGTGGGATTGGCCCGGGTCCTGCGGGGCTATCTCGGCGCCGGCTTGGAGGACGTGGCACTGTGGCACGAGCGCGATATTTCTCACTCCTCGGTGGAACGGATCATCCTGCCCGACGCCAGTCTGGTGGCCTACTACATGTTGAAAAAGATGTCCGGACTTGTCGAAGGCCTGGTCATTCATCCCGAGGCCATGACCCGTAACCTTGGGCTGACCCACGGGCTGGTCTTCTCCCAGCCCGTTCTGCTCGCCATGGTGGAGTCAGGCATGGCCCGGGACGATGCCTATCGCATCGTTCAGCGCGATGCCTCCACCGCCTGGGGCGAGGGCAGATCATTTCGCTCCGTACTCGAAGGGGACCCCGAGGTCGGGATCGGACCGGCCGAGCTGGATCAGGCCTTCAGTCTGGAGCGTTCCCTGACCCATGCCGGTCGCGTCATCGACGCCTTGGATGAATTGGAGTAATCGGTTGGAATTGATCTATTCGGGCAAGGTCCGCGACATCTACGACCTCGGCGACGAACGGTTGTTCATGGTGGCCAGCGACCGCTTGTCGGCTTTCGACGTGGTGTTAGACGAACCCATATTGCACAAGGGGCGGGTCCTTACCGCCCTGTCGACTTATTGGTTCTCCGAGCTTTCCGATATCGCCCCCAACCACCTGGTGGACACCGACCCGGCCGCCTTCCCCTCCGATGCGCCGGCCGGTGCCTCCGGCCGGGCCATGGTGGTGCGCCGGGCCAAGATGTTGCCCATCGAGTGCATCGTGCGGGGGTACCTATCTGGGTCGGCCTGGAAGGAATATCAGCAGTCGGGAACGATTCATTCCATGGCCGCCCCCTCAGGTCTGGTGGAATCGGACCGCTTGCCCGAACCCATGTTCACCCCGTCCACCAAGGCCGAGTCCGGCCATGACGAGAACATCGACTACGACCAGGCCGTGGCCCTGGTGGGTGGGCCATTGGCCGATCGGGCCCGCCAGATTTGCCTGGCCGCCTACGAGCGCGGAGCGCAGAGGGCGGCCGACCAGGGGATCATCATGGCTGACACGAAATTCGAGCTGGGCCTGATCGACGGTGAGCTGGCCCTGTGCGACGAGTTATTGACACCGGACTCATCCCGGTTCTGGCCGGCCGACTCCTACGTCCCGGGCCGGACCTGTCCCTCATTCGACAAGCAGCCGGTACGGGACTGGCTTGAATCGACCGGTTGGAACAAGGTACCGCCCCCTCCCACCCTTCCCTCCGAGGTGGTCCAGGCCACCAGTGACCGCTACGTGCAGGCCTACGAACGCCTATCCGGATTGGCTCTGACCCAGTGGTGGGGCGCCTGACCTGATGAGATTCTCCGTGTTGGTCGAAGTGCAACTGCGGTCCGGAGTGGCCGACCCGGCCGGGGCCACGGTGCAAAAGTCATTGCCCGCACTCGGATTCGAGGGTGTCCAGTCCGTTCGGGTGGGCAAGGCTATCCGTTTCGAACTGGAAGCCCCAAGTACCCAGGCGGCCGAATCCGAGGTGGCCGCCATGTGCGATCGTTTTCTGACCAATCCCGTCATCGAGGACAGTCACGTGAACATCATCACGGTCATGTGAAAATCGTCCCCCTGCTGTCCTCGGGTGTCTCGGGTGTCTCGGGTGTCCCGGGTGTCCCGGGAGTGCGGATCCGACTGTGACTGTCCACATCGGCGTCGTTCAGTTTCCCGGATCGAACTGCGAGCACGACGTAATCGCCGCTGTGACCGGGTTGGGCGCCTCGGCCACCATCATCTGGCATCGCCATACCGACCTCAGTGACTATGACGCCGTCATCCTTCCCGGAGGCTTCGCCCACGGGGACTACCTTCGCCCCGGCGCCATTGCCCGATTCTCCCCGGTGATGGGAGCGGTGAACGACTTTGCCGCCGCCGGGGGACAAGTTTTGGGTATTTGCAACGGCTTTCAGATTCTCACCGAAGCCGGACTACTTCCCGGCGCCCTGCAGAAGAACCGCGGATTGCGATTCATATGTGACGAGGTGGATTTGACGGTTGCCTCCAGGATCAGCGCATTGACATCGAGTCTTGTCCCGGGCCAGAGGATCAAATTGGCTATCAACCATTTTGAAGGTAACTACACATGTGACCGTCGAACCTTGGATGAATTGGAGGCCGACGATCGGGTGGTTCTGCGCTACGTCGACAATCCCAACGGCTCGATGGGGGACATCGCCGGCGTTTGCAACGCCGAGGGAAATGTGACGGGGATAATGCCCCATCCTGAGCGTAGTTGGTCGGCCCTACTCGGCGGCGCCGATGGCGCCCTCGTCTTGGAGAGCTACTTCAAAGTCCTGGTGCGGGCGATGCCGGCCCGTCGCAGGACGGTCGAGTCAACCCCTACCTCCCGCCAGGAGGCATAGCTGATCCCCTTGCGGGCGCCATAGGCGGCGGCGGCGGCCACGAAGTCCCTTTCCAGGGCCACTATGTCGACGCCTTCTTCCGTATGGCCCAGCTCTGCTTCGAGGTCCCGTTTCTTTTGCAGGAGGTTGAGTCGACGAAGAGGTTCCGCAGATTTGAGGCTCTCCACCACGGTTCGAAGCTGACGCTCCACCGACTCCGTCGTGCGCTTTCTCCCCCGTTTGGGCCGGTTCTGTTCCAGCGCTTCCAGGTAGCGGCGAACGGCACGACTTTGCTCTCGACCGACGGCCAGAGCTTCTTTGTGCTGGATCGTCATTGAGACTTTATCTGCCTTGGATGATCGTGGCATTTGATAAGTATTTCGTATCTTTGCTGTCGAATCAACCCCACCGTCCAACGATGGGGAGCAATCCGAACCTGGTGGTGGGCTCGATTACGGTGGGGGGAATGGGCGAGTCCATCCATCTCATGCTGGGGCTGTCGGACGCCGAAGCCGAGCGGATTGAGGACATCCTGGGGCGCCGACCCAACCACTTGGAGTTGGCCATGTATGCCGTGATGTGGAGCGAGCACTGCTCCTACAAATCATCCAGGGTTCATCTGAAGCGCTTGCCCACCTCGGGTCCAGGTGTTCTGGTCGGTCCGGGCGAGAACGCCGGGGTCATCGATGCCGGGGAAGGGGTGGCGGTGGCCCTTCGAATCGAGAGTCACAACCACCCTTCCGCCTTGGAGCCCTACCAGGGGGCGGCCACCGGCGTGGGCGGGATCCTGAGGGACATCTTCACCATGGGTGCCCGCCCCATAGCCATCATGGACCCCCTTCGCTTCGGGCCCCCCGACGATCCCCGGTCCCGCTGGATGTTGGAGGGGGTGGTATCGGGTATCTCCGGCTACGGGAACTCGGTGGGGGTGCCCACGCTGGGGGGCGAGATCGAGTTCGACCTGTGCTATTCCGCCAACCCCTTGGTCAATGTCCTATGCCTGGGCGTCATGCCTACTTCCCGCCTGGTTCTGGCCCGGGCCAGCGGGCCGGGCAACCTGGCCGTGCTGCTGGGGTCGGCCACCGGGCGCGACGGCATCGGAGGAGTCAGCGTCCTGGCCTCGGCTGGGTTCAGTGACGACACCTCGAAGCGTCCCAGCGTCCAGGTTGGGGACCCGTTCGAGGAAAAGCGCCTGATCGAGGCCTGCCTGGAGCTCCTAGACACCGGTTTGGTGGTGGGCGTTCAAGACCTGGGGGGAGCGGGCCTGACCTGCGCCACTTCCGAGACGGCATCGCGCGGTGGGGTGGGAATGGATGTGAACCTGGCCGCCGTGCCCCGCCGGGAAGAGGGCATGGAGGCTTTCGAGGTGATGACGTCGGAGAGCCAGGAAAGGATGCTGGCCATCGTCGAGCCTGCCTCACTCGACCGGGTGAAAGAGATTTGTGGCCGATGGGAGATCAATGCCGCGGTTGTGGGCCGGGTGACCGCTGCGGCCGACGGCCCCGGGCGTCTACGGGTGCTGTCGGACTGGGACGGTGATGTCCTGGCCGACGTACCGGCCCCATCGCTGGCCGACGACGGCCCGGTCTACCACCGGCCGATGGCGCCCCCGCCCGACCAGGAAGCTCGCTGGTCGAACGACCCAAGCGACCTGGCCGCACCACTCGACTGTGGCGCCGATGTCCTGGCCATGCTGGTGGACCCGTCGTGGATCTTCCGCCAGTACGACCATCAGCTGTTCCTCAATACCGTCGAGGGTCCCGGTGGGGACGCCGCGGTGATCCGCCTGGCGGCCCCCGGCCTGCCCGACACGGGAAAGGGGCTGGCCCTGTCCACCGACGGCAACTCGGCGTGGTGCTCCAACGATCCACGACGTGGAACGGCGATGCTGGTGGCCGAGTCAGCACTCAACGTTGCCTGTGCCGGGGCCACGCCGGCAGCAGTGGTCAATTGCCTGAACTTTGGTAACCCCGAACACCCCGAGGTGATGTGGCAACTGTCGGAGTCGATCGACGGCATGGCCGAGGCCTGTGTCGGCCTGGGCCTGCCCGTGGTGGGGGGCAACGTGAGCTTCTACAACGAGAGCGGCGGGGTCGACATCCACCCCACCCCGGTGATCGGGACGGTAGGTCTGATCGCCGATCTAAGCCGTCGCCCACCGGGAGTGGGCCTGGTCGATGGCCAGCGCCTGGTCATGGTGGGTGCCACCCACGGCCCCCCCAACCTGGCCGGGTCGCGCTGGGCCGTCGGACAGCGGAGCCACCGGGGCGGTCGGCTGCTCCAGGTTGACCTGGTGGTTCACGCGACCCTGATCCAGTTCGTGGCCGGATTGGTCGCGGCCCAGGTTGCGTCTGACCCCCAGACCCAAGACGGCGTCCCACCGCTCGGAGGTTCTCGGTTCCCGCACGGCGCCCCATCCCTGGGCGGCATTCATGACATCTCGGATGGCGGTTTGGGTCTGGCCCTGGCCGAGATGGCGGTCCGGTCCCAAGTCGGATTTCACGTTTCGGGTGTCAGGGGTCATGGCGACCTGTTCAACGAGGCGCCTTCCAGGGTGGTCATCTGTGTGGCCGACGACGAGGTGGAGACACTCCGGGCGGCAGTGGAGGGGGCCGGGCTGGGTTGGCGAGAGCTCGGGCGTGCCGGTGGCGACCGGTTGGTGATCGATGGCCTGTTGGATCTGGCCATGGAACAGGCCCGAGAGGCATGGCGCTGCGCTCTGACTCCCGCCGGGGACTAGCCGGGTCGCCTCTCCAATAGCCTTTTTAGGGCGACCAGCGCCTCCGTCGGTACGGCCAGGTCACCCCGGCCCGCACCGACGGCCAGGTCCGGCTTGACTTGCCCGTGGAAGTCGGATCCTCCGGTAGCGACGAGGTTGTTGCGAGCGGCCAGATCGGCCAGCCCCGCCCGCTCGGTGGTGGAGTAGCGGCCGTAGGTGGCTTCTATCCCGGCGAATCCCATCGAGGCCAGCTCCGCCACCGCGCTCGCCAGCGAGGGCGGATCCAGCCCGAGGCTGAGGGGATGGGCCAGCACGGCGAGGCCCCCGGACTGGCGGGCCAGATCGGCCACCTGGGCCGGCCCCAGTCGTCCCTTGCCCACATAGCCGGCTCTACCCTTGGACAACAGGGTGTCAAACGCCTCCTGGATTGATTTCACCACCCCTCGCCGCATCAGGATGGTGGCCACGTGGGGACGGCCGGCCCGGGACAGGTCACCGCCGGCCTCGGCGGCGAGATCGTCCTCGGTGATGTCAAGTCCCACCGAAGGACCCGACAGGCGGGCCACGAGTTGACGGTTTCTCGCCAGACGGTCCTGGCGTAGGCGGACCAGTTCGTCGGCCAGCGGCCCGTGACCGTCGGCCACGAAATAAACCAGCACGTGCAGGCTCCCCGGCGAGAACTCACAGGAGATCTCGCAACCGGGGACGAATTCGACTCCCAGCTTTGCAGCCCGGCGGGCCGCCCGACCCAGGCCCTCGGTGGTGTCGTGATCGGTCAAGGCGAAGGCGTGGCACCCGGCCTCGTGGGCCAGCTCGGCCACCCTCTCGGGGGTCTCGGATCCGTCCGAGCAGGTTGAATGGGTGTGCAGGTCGATCACCAGGCCCAGGCTAAGGCATGGCCGTGGCGCCCGAGTTCTGAGCCGGCGGGGCGATCTCCTCCCCCGGGTCTCGGTTCATGCCGGTTTGCCTGGGCGGTTGGCCTAGCGTAGGGGGTGGTGTGGGAGACTTGAAGGCGTGACCGGCCAACGGCCCTTCGGCTTGAGCAGCGAGCTGGACGATCACCCTAAAGAGGCGTGTGGCGTATTTGGGGTTCGGGCCGCGGGCGAGCCAGTAGCTCAGCTCACTTTCGACGGTCTTTTTTCCTTGCAACACCGGGGCCAGGAATCGGCGGGCATGGCCGTTAGCGACGGCGATACCATCACCGTGGTCAAAGACATGGGCCTAGTCACCAATGTCTTCGACGAGAGGACCCTGTCCGGCCTGGACGGTTACCTGGCCATCGGCCACACCCGGTATTCGACCACGGGATCGAGCACTTGGCGCAATGCCCAGCCGGTATTTCGAGCTGCGGGCGACGCCGGATTCGCCTTGGGTCACAACGGGAACCTGACCAATACGGCCAAGCTGGCCGCTGACGAGGGCATGCTCCCCGGCACGGTGGCGAGCGACAGCGATCTGGTGGCCGAGATGGTGTCAAGGGCGTTCCCCGGCGAGGACCAGGGCGGCCTGGAGACCGCACTGGTGACGGTCCTTCCCCGCCTGGCCGGAGCGTTCTCCCTGGTCCTCATGGACGCCGACCGGCTCATCGGGGTGCGCGATCCCAATGGGTTCCGTCCGTTGTGCCTGGGCCGACTCCCAACCAAAGGGTGGGTGCTGGCATCCGAGACCCCGGCCCTGGACGTGATCGGGGCCGAGTTTGTACGGGAATTGGATCCGGGCGAAATGGTCGTCATCGACGCCGACGGGCCCCGATCGGTCATGCCTTTCCCTCCCGGGGCGGTGGATCCCCGGCTGTGCATCTTTGAGTTCGTGTACTTTGCCCGCCCCGATAGCCGGCTTTATGGCCAGGAGGTGCACGGGGCCCGCCGGCGCATGGGTGAGCTGTTGGCCGCCACGGCGCCGGTAGAAGCCGACCTCGTCATGGGCGTTCCCGATTCGGGGGTGCCGGCTGCCGAAGGCTACGCCCGGGCCAGCGGCATCCCCTACGGCCAGGGCCTGGTGAAGAACCGCTACATCGGACGTACCTTCATCGCTCCCAGCCAGGAAGCCAGGGCCCGGGGAGTGCGGCGCAAGCTCAACCCGCTCAGGGAGAACATTGCCGGTCGCCGGGTAGTGGTGGTGGACGATTCCATAGTGCGGGGAACGACCCAGCGGGCCATTACCAAGATGCTTCGGGAGGCCGGCGCCGCCGAAGTACATCTCAGGGTGTCGTCACCGCCCTATTCCTGGCCCTGCTTCTATGGCATCGACACGGGAAGTCGCTCCGAGCTTCTGGCGGCCAACATGACCCTTGACGAGATGCGGACCTACCTGGGGGTCGACTCGATGGCCTTTTTGAGTTTGGAGAACCTCGTCGAGGCCATTGGTGTTCCCGGGGGTGGGTTCTGCAGCGCCTGCCTTACTGGCAACTATCCGGTGGAGGTCCCGGTGACCTGGACCAAATCCAGCCTGGAAGAAGTCCCCCGGGGTGCCTGAGGGCAGTCATGCAGGCCCTGAGCGGGACTCAGGCCCTGTTCGGCTGTCCGGGTCGGCCTCGGGCAAAACGTCACCGACCGGCCCGCTCACCTACGCCCGGGCCGGAGTGGACATCGAAGGAGGCGAGGCTGCCGTGCGAGCCATCTCCGACCTGGTGGCTTCCACTTTCCGGCCCGAGGTACGAGGCGACATCGGAGGCTTCGGTGGCCTGTTCAGTCTGGCTTCGGGCCGGTGGCAACGTCCCGTGCTGGTGGCGGGCACCGACGGGGTGGGGACTAAAGCCGTGGTGGCGCAGCAGACCGGACGCCTCGATACCATCGGTATCGACCTGGTGGCCATGTGCGTTGACGATCTGGTCTGCCTGGGAGCTGAGCCCCTCTTCTTCCTGGACTACGTGGCCACGGGCAAGGTGAGCCCGGCCGAGATGGTCGAGTTGGTCGGTGGGGTGGCCCGGGGCTGTCGCTTGGCCGGGTGCTCTCTCATCGGTGGCGAGATGGCCGAGCATCCCGGCGTCATGGAGCCGGGTCAGTTCGACCTGGTGGGTTTTGCCGTCGGGGTGGTCGAAGAGGACGCGGTCATCACCGGGTCGAAGTTGCGGCCGGGTCACGTGCTGGTGGGGCTGGGGTCGCCCGGCTTGCGTTCCAACGGCTATTCGCTGGCCCGCCGGGCCCTCCTTGACGTGGGGGGACTGGCTCTGGATGGACCGGCCTGGGCCGGGGCGGACCGCAGCCTGGCCGACGAATTGTTGGAGCCTTCGGTCATCTATGCCCCCGCGGTGCTTGGTTTGCTCAACTCTGGTCAGGTTGAGATAGGAGGTATCGCCCACATAACCGGCGGAGGAATCTGCGCCAATCTGGCCCGTATCCTTCCGACGAATTGCGACGCCGAGATCCACAAGGGCATGTGGCCCGTGCCTGCCATATTCGACGAGATTCAACGCCATGGAGACATTGAACCGTCGGAGATGGAAAAGGTCTTCAACCTGGGTTTGGGGATGGTGATGGCCTTACCTGACGGAGAGCAGCAGGTGGCCATCGATGTGCTGGCCCTGTCGGGGATCCAGGCCACGGTCGTAGGTCGGTTGGTGGCCGGAACCGGACAGGCCCGGATGATATTGGCGAGGGCTAGTCATATTTAGCTACAAGGTGGCTAGTCATTTAGGGTAAATACGACCGAATTATAGGCCGTTCGACCTATGGACTGTTTGCCCGTTTCCTCTTAGCATAAAAGGTACTAAACGGACCGAACAATGCAAAGGAAACCCGTGCCCGATCAAACCGTTCCAGATCCACTCTTGACTCCGGCGGAAGTTGCGGCTCTATTCCGGGTCAACCCCAAGACCGTGACCCGTTGGGCCCGTTCCGGCAAGCTCACCGCGGTGCGGACTCTGGGTGGCCACCGTCGTTTCCGGGCATCGGAGATCCGCCAGTGCCTCGAGGATGCCAGCTACAGCGAGGCCTGAACCTCCCCCGTGTGGAAGCCCGAACCTCTCCCCGTGTGGTAGGGCAGGGCCGAGCACAAGTACCGTTGCAGGTCTGATGCCAACTCCCAATGCCTCTTACTCGGTAGCCATCAGGGTGCAACTGGAAAACCAACCAGGAACGCTCGCCCGACTTACCACCGCCATAGGCGGGGCCGGGGGCAATATCCTCGGTTTGGACATCGTCGAGATCGCCGGTCCCCGGATGGTCCGCGACGTCACCGTACTTGCCAGTGGCACCGACCACGTGACCCGCATAAAGGACGCCATAACGGCCTTGAGCGGCATAGAGGTCGTGTCGGTCCTGGACCGAACGTTCCGCATGCACCTGGGGGGCAAGATCGAGGTGACCTCCAAGTCCCCCCTTACCACCCGAGACGACCTGTCCATGGCCTACACACCGGGGGTGGCCCGGGTGTGCAATGCCATTTCGAAGGACCCCTCCGAGGCCCACAAATACACGATCAAGGCGAACTCGGTGGCCATCGTGACCGACGGGACCGCCGTTTTGGGCCTGGGTGATATCGGGCCCTACGCCTCCCTGCCGGTGATGGAGGGGAAGGCCATGCTGTTCAAGGAGTTCGCCGGCATCGATGCTTTCCCCGTTTGCCTGAACGTGACCTCGGCGGCCGAGTTGATCGAGACGGTCGAACGTCTCGAGCCTGTGTTCGGTGGCATCAACCTGGAGGATGTGGCGGCCCCCCGGTGCTTTGAGGTCGAGGATGCCCTAAAGGCCAGCCTGGACATACCGGTTTTTCACGATGACCAGCACGGTACGGCGGTCGTGGTTCTGGCTGCCCTCAACAATGCACTCAAAGTTGTGGACAAGAAGATGCAGGATCTGTCGGTTGTCATTGCCGGGGTGGGAGCGGCCGGCATCGCCATCACGAAGATCCTCTCCGAGGCCGGAGTCACCCACATCGTAGGAGTGGACCGCCAGGGGGCGATCTATGAAGGGCGCCCCGGCCTGGATGGAGCCAAGGCGTGGATGGCTCTCAATACCAACCCGGACAAGCGCCAGGGCTCTATCTCTCAGGTAATGCCGGGAGCCGACCTGTTCATCGGAGTAAGCGGACCCGGTCTGGTGTCACACGACGACCTACGCCGCATGGGTAAGGACCCCATAGTCTTCGCCCTGGCCAATCCCGACCCCGAGGTCACGCCCGAAGAGGCGGACGGGATTGCGGCGGTGATCGCCACCGGGCGCAGCGACTACCCCAATCAGATCAACAACGTCTTGTGCTTCCCCGGCATCTTCCGGGGGGCGTTGGATGTCGGATCGCACTCCATCACCGAGTCGATGAAGCTGGCGGCCGCCGAGGCCATCGCCGCCACTGTACCCGAGTCGGAGCTATCGCCCAGCTACATAGTTCCGTCCGTCTTCAACAAGGACGTGGTCAAGAACGTGGCCAAGGCCGTCGGAGCTGCGGCTCGGGCCGAGGGCGTGTTGCGCACTCCGGCCCCGGCCTGAGCGCTCGACAGACATGGTGGACCAACGTGGCGCATCAACCGGGCCCGACTCGCCGGGCAAAGTGGACGCGGTAACTTTCGACTTTTGGAACACGCTCATCTACGAGGAGCGGGGCCACCTCAAGGGCCGCCGCCTGGCGGCCTGGGCCAGGCTGCTGGAAGAGGCCGGTTTTCCGGCCGAGCGAGAGGCGCTGGATGCCGTTTACGACCGGGCCTGGGACACCTACGTGCGGTCGTGGCACGCCAACGAGCAATTCGTGGCGGTGGCCGCGGCGACCCAGATCGTCGAGGATCTCGGATACCCGATGAGCGAGGGGTTGCGGCAACAACTCATCGCCGCGTTCACCACGGCCATCCACGACGCCGATGTCCATGCCACTCCCCACGTTGGCGATTGCCTGGAGCGGCTGCGATCGGCCGGGGTGGTCCTGGGGGTTATCTGTGACGTCGGGTTCACGCCGTCGAGGGTCCTTCGGGTCTTTCTGGACAAGCACGGGCTCTTGGACTTCTTTTCCGCATTTTCCTTTTCCGACGAGGTCGGCCATTACAAGCCCGCCCCCCAGATCTTCGAGCACGCTCTGGCCGCTCTGGGCAACCCCGTCCCGGAGCGGGTGGCCCACGTCGGCGACATCAGCCGCACCGACGTGGCGGGAGCCAAGGCCATGGGGATGATCGCCATCCGCTATACGGGCATCAGTGACGACAATCCTGCGCCCGCAGCGGGTTCTCCCTCCGGCAGCCCCGATGCGCCCCCGGCCGACTTCGTGGTGGATTCCCACGACCAGGTGCCGGCTGTCCTAGGCCTGGGCTGAGCACCTGGGTTCGATCAGGGGATACGGATGTCGTGGACCGATCGGGCCTGGCTCAGATCGCTCGGGCTCAAGCTGTTCTCGTCAACCATTTCGACCGTCACCCAATGCCGGCCCACCGGGCAGTGCTGCCATCTCTTCGAGCCCAGGCGAACGGCCTTGAATGAGGCCAGGGGGATCCAGATGGTGGTGAACAGGTGGCCATCCCGGCAGCGCACGATTTGATCGAACTTGTCGAACATGCCAGAACAATAGGCTCAACTCCTGGAGGTGGATGCCGATGACGAGTCTGATCCCGCTGGACCCGGTGGCCGCGGCCGCCGTGGGCTCGATGAATATGGATGTGGCCGGCGATGATGACCCCAACTCCTGAGCCGGGAGCGGGCGTGGGACCGCTTGAGGCCCATGATCTAATCAGCGCCGGAGCGGTGCTGGTTGACGTGCGAGAGGATGACGAATGGGCCCTGGGCCATGCCCCCGGGGCTGTCCACATTCCCATGGGCGGGATTCTGGACCAACTCGACGCACTTCCGGCCGATCGAATGGTCATATGTGTATGCCATCGGGGCGGCCGATCGTCCCGGGTGGTCGAGGCCCTGCGTCCCCGTGGCATAGATGCCCGCAATCTGGACGGTGGCATGTTGGCCTGGTTCACTCATGGCCTGGCGGTGCTCAACGACCAGGGAGAGCCCGGCCTGATCGAGCCCTGAGCTCTCGGGCTCCGCGATACGGTATGGCCACTACCAGCCGAGCCAGGGGGGCACCGAATGAGCGGAGTAAGGGTGTTGGTCGGCACCCGCAAGGGAGCGTTCATCCTCTCCTCGGACGCCAAGCGTCAGAAGTGGGATATCAACGGACCTCACTTCGGCGGGTGGGAGATTTACCACCTCAAGGGATCCCCGGTCGAGCCTGACCGCCTTTATGCCTCGCAGTCCACGGGCTGGTTCGGGCAAGTGATCCAGAGGTCCGACGACGGCGGGGTCACGTGGCGCCCAGTGGGCAACGAGTTCCGTTACGACGGCGTGCCCGGTACCCACCAGTTCTACGATGGCACGCCCCATCCGTGGGAGTTCGCCCGGGTATGGCATCTTGAACCTTCGCCCCTCGATCCCGACACGGTCTACGCCGGGGTCGAGGATGCCGCCCTGTTCCGCTCAACCGATGGAGGTGGGCAGTGGGAAGAGCTGTCCGGCCTACGGGGCCACGCCTCGGGGCCGTCGTGGCAGCCCGGGGCCGGGGGTATGTGCCTGCACACCATCCTGTTGGATCGGGACGATTCCAATCGCATCCTGGTGGCTATCTCGGCTGCGGGGGTGTTTCGCTCCGACGATGCCGGGCTGACCTGGCGACCGGCCAATGTTGGCCTGCGATCCGAAAACATCCCTGAGCCCACAGCCGAGGTGGGACACTGCGTTCACCGCCTCGCCGCCCACCCCAGTCGTCCCGATGTCGTGTTCATGCAGAAGCACTGGGACGTCATGCGCAGCGACAACGGCGGCGAAACATGGCGAGAGATCAGTGGCAACTTGCCCAGCGACTTCGGATTCGTCGTCGACGTGCATGCCCACGAACCCGAGACGATTTATGTCGTGCCCATCAAGAGCGACTCGGAGCACTACCCGCCGGACGGATGCCTGCGGGTCTATCGCAGCCGCAGCGGTGGGGAAGAGTGGGAGCCGCTCGGGAAAGGTCTGCCTCAGCGGGATTGCTATGTCAACGTGCTGCGGGACTCCATGGCCATCGACAGCCTGGATTCGTGTGGGGTGTACTTCGGCACCACCGGTGGACAGGTCTATGCGTCGGCCGACTCCGGGGACAGCTGGGAGCCCATAGTCCGAGATCTGCCCGCCGTTCTGTCGGTGGAGGTCCAGACCCTGCCATGATCCGGGTGGTTCTGCCGGCCCATCTTCGCCTGTTGGCCAACATCAAAGGCGAGGTGCAGCTCGAAGTCGTGGGCGCCGCCACCCAGCGCTCCGTTCTCGGCGCCTTGGAGGATCGCTACCCCATGCTCAAAGGGACCATCCGAGACCAGGTCAACCAGCAGCGCCGCCCCTTCGTCCGGTTCTTTGCCTGCGAGGAGGACCTGTCCCATGAACTACCCGACGCCGCCCTGCCCGAGGCGGTGGTTTCCGGGGGTGAGCAGTTCGTGATCCTGGGGGCCATGGCCGGCGGGTAGTCGGCGCGGCGGCGTTCGGACTATCCGAAGCGGCCGGTGATGTAGTCCTCTGTGCGCTGGTCCGTCGGGGCAGTGAAGATCTGGGGTGTCAGCCCCATCTCGACCATGACGCCGGTGCGGCCACCGTCCGACACATCCACCGTAAAAAAAGCAGTCCGATCCGAGACCCGGGCAGCCTGTTGCATGTTGTGGGTCACCACCACGATGGTGTAGTCGGTCTTCAGGTCCGACATGAGCTCCTCGATACGGAAGGTGGCCACCGGATCGAGAGACGAGCAGGGCTCGTCCATGAGGATCACCTCCGGGCGCACGGCGATGGCTCGGGCGATGCAAAGCCGCTGCTGCTGGCCTCCGGACAGGCTGAAGGCCGTGTCCCGCAGCTTGTCCTTGACTTCGTCCCACAAGGCTGCCCGGGTCAAGCTCTCCTCGACCAGGTCGTCCATGTCGACCTTGATGCCATTGATCCGGGGGGCGATGGCGATGTTGTCGTATATGGATCGGGGGAAAGGATTGGGTTTTTGGAATACCATGCCGATCCGGCGCCGCACTTCGATGGCCCGTACTCCAGGGCCGTAGAGGGACTGGCCCTCGAAGTCGATGCGGCCCTCCACCCGAGTTCCAGGAATCAGGTCGTTGAGTCGGTTGAGGCAGCGGATGAAGGTTGTCTTGCCGCAGCCGGAGGGTCCGATGAGGGCCGTCACCTCGTTCTTGCCAATGGTCAGGCTGATGTCGTTTAGAGCCTGTACGCCCCCATAGTAAAAGGAGAGTGATTCCACGCTGAAGATGGGGTCGGGCACCTCAGTGCCGCCGGCGGAATGAGTCTGAGGTTCTGGCGGTTCGTGGACTGTCATGGTCGGGGAGACGGTTTCGGGCATGTTATACGGGTTCTCCGGCGCTGGGGAGGGGAACGGCCACCGCATCGTATCGGGGCGGGCGACGAGGGCGGGTCCGTTTCGCTTGGTCAAAGTGCCATCCTTTGCGTGTTGCGTCGGGAACGCCTCGACACCAGGCGTCCGAGGATGATGAGGAGGATGAGCAGGACCAGGGTGACGGCCCCGGCTGCCGCCGCTGTGGCGTGGGCCCTTGCCCCTGGCAGGGACAGGTCGGTGAAAGTCACGTCGGTCAGGTAGGGGACCTGTTGGTGAAGGAGCTGAAGCGAGGGGTTCTTATCGCTGAAACCGGCCGTGAACAGGAGGGGGGCCAGCTCCCCTGTTGAGATGGCCAGGGCCACTATCAGTCCGGATACCACCCCGGGCAGGGCGGCGGGCATGAGGATCTTGCGCACCGTGGTGAAACGAGGCAGGCCCAGGCCGGCGGCCGCTTCGTGCAGGACCGTCGGCACCTGGCGGAATGCCACTTCGGTCGTCTTGACCACGTAGGGCAGCACCAGGACCGACAGGGCCACGACGGCAGCCAGGAGAGAAAAGCCCCAGTGGAACTGCACCACGAGGGTGATGTAGCCGATGTACCCGATCACTATCGAGGGCGTCCCGGCCAGGACCTCGGACAGAAAGCGAAGGAGTCTCTGTGTTCTACCCGTGGCGAACTCGGACAGATAGATGCCTGCGCTCACCCCGATGGTGCCAGCCAGAATCAACACGCCGACCAGCATTAACAGGCTGCCCAGGATGGCATTCTGGATGCCGACGGAATTGGTCCTGGCCGTGAACAGAGACCAGCCAAAGGAGGGGAGCGCCTGGTGGAACACGCTGATGAGCACGGCCAGGGCCGGCCCGGCGATGCACAAGAAAGCGAGCGTGCATAACCCCCAGAAGGTGAAATCCCGCATTCCCCGCCGGGTCATGGTTCTGGGCATCCGCCTTAGACCCCCCGTCCCACGGGCAGGCCGGCGGTAGAGAACCGACGGGTGAGCAAGCGACCGCCAAAGTTGGTCAGCAGGGTGACAATCAGCAGCACCAGGCCGACTTCGGCCAGGGCGTGCACGGCCATGTGCGTCGAGTCGGTCAGGGCACCGTCAAGGATGGCGGCGATGGTGGAAGCCATGGTCGAGAACGGGGCGAAGATGCTGTGGGGGTAGATGTTCAAGGCATTGCCGCTGATGATGAGAACGGCGATGGTCTCGCCCAGGGCCCGAGCCCAACCCAGGATGGAAGCGGCGATGATCCCGGTGCGCACGAACGGGATTGTCACCACGCGGACCGTCTCCGAACGGGTCAGGCCCAGAGCCACGGCCCCTTCCTTGGACAGGCTCGGCACCGAGCGGATGAGCTCTCGGGTGATCGAGGCGATGATGGGTACGATCATCACGGCCAGGACCAACGAGGCGGTGAGAAGGCCCTGACCGGCGCCGGTGGGTCCGGACAGCCAGGGCAGTCCCAGGTCGGCGATCCAGCGGAATACGGTTCGGGACAGGAACGGCCCGAAGGTGTAAATGCCCCATAGCCCGAAGATGACGCTGGGGATGCCGGCCAGCAGCTCCAAGAAGATACCGAGCGGCCCCTGCAGGCGGGCCGGGACCCGCTCGGCCAGCAGGACGGCGCCTCCCACTGCAACAGGCACGGCTACCACCAGGGCGATGAGCGAGGACACCACGGTGCCGAACAGAAGGGCCAGCACGCCGTAGTGGGCGCCGTGGGCGGCTACGTATCCGTGGTGAATCTCGGGCGACCCGCCGTACAGGTTGCCCAGGGTAAAGGTCTTGGTGGTGAAGAACCTCCACCCGTTGAACACGATGGCCGGATAGGCCGCCTTGAACATCTCATAGGCCAGGAAGACCAGGGCCGCGGCGGGAACAACGGCTGCCGAGGCCAGCACCGCCCGCAGGGCCCGATCGGGACCGGTCAGCTCGGATCGGCGCCGCTCCCGAGCCGATGAACGTTCCCGGGCCCTTGAGGAGGGGTCGGACCGGGAACGGTTCCGACGTTCGCCGACGACGGTCATTAGTCGCTCGCCATCAATTGTCGATCACCATCAGTAGTCGCTCACCCCGAGATGGCGCCAATGGCCTTTTGCACCTTGGATGCCACCGAGCTGGGCAGGGCCACGAATCCTTCCTTGGACAGGTACTGCGGGGTGCTGCCCCCGTTGGGGTCGATGGCAAAGGACAAAAAGGTGCGGATGGCCTGGGCGGTGGGAGCGTCGGGCTGGGTGGATTTGACCACAAGGTACTCGAAGTTGACGATGGGGTAGGACTGGGACCCGCTCTCGTAAATCAGCGGAGCGGCCAGGCTGGCCGGCACGCCGGCCGCACCGGCGCTCACCGCGGCGTTGATGGTGTCGGCGGTGGGAAGGACGAAGTTCCCGGCCTTGTTCTGCAGCATGGCCTCACCCAGCGATGCCGTCTGTGCCGCTGACTCCGAGCTGACCCCCACGTATGCCACGCACCCGGGGGTCGCTTTGCAAGTCTGAACCATGCCCGGGTTGCCGTTGGCCGTCACTTCTGTAGGAACCGGGGGCCACGTCACGGTGGTGCCAAAGGCCGGGCCGTTGTTCCAGGCCGGATTGGTGGCGGTCAGCAGGCTGGTGAAGATGAAGGTGTCACCCGAGGAGTCCACCCGTCGCACCGGGACAACGGGGGTGGGCGGGATTGTGACTCCGGGGTTCAGGGCGGAGATTGCCGGGTCATTCCACTTGGTGATCTTGCCCTCGTACATCTGGGCCAGGATGTTGCCGCTGAGTTTCAGGCTCGTGATGCCGGCGAGGTTGAAGTTGATGGCCTGGGCCGAAACGGCGATGGGGATGTTGAGTAGCCCCTTGTTGGCGGCCAACTGGCCTGGGCTCAGGTAGGCGTCAGAGCCACCCAATTGGACGGTGCCGCTGATCGCGTCGCTGATGCCCTTTCCCGAGCCACCCGGCGCCGGCGCCAGGGTGATGTTCGGGTACTTCTGGTGCAGCGGCGCCACCAACTCTTGAAGGAAGGGATAGAGGAGAGATGAGCCTGACTCGTTGAGGGTTACTGGCTTGGCCGGGTTGCCGATGGCGCCGGTGCCGCTCGACCCCGGGGTCCCCGGGATAGGGGAGTTGTTGGCCTGGGGACTGCCGGCCGAGCAGGCGGCCAGGGCCACCGAAGCGGTCACTGCCAGGATGATCAGTCGTTTCAAGGTCACCTCGTGATCTCGGTCCCGGACCAGGGGGACCGGGAGGGGGATGTGTCAGCGCCAATCCTGCTCACGTGGCGTACGGTACACACCCCCGGTGGCCTCAGCGCAGCCGTGCGGTTGCCGAACGGTTAATCCAAGGTGAACTCGGGGTGAACCTTGTGGCGAGCCGGTCCGGCCCTGGCCTGCGGCTTTTGAGTGGTCGGGACCGGCGTCGATCCGGTGACCTCACGCTTTTCAGGCGCGCGCTCTACCAACTGAGCTACCCGACCTTGCTCCTGGGCCCTGAATTACCGCGCCCAGCGGACCTGACGGGATTTGAACCCGCGACCTCCGGCTTGACAGGCCGGCGTGCACTCCAAACTGCACCACAGGTCCCACGTGTTGCTCATTCCAACTTCGATTGCTTCCCACTACGCCGCGTATGGCACCCCCAACGGGATTCGAACCCGTGCTGCTGCCTTGAAAGGGCAGTGTCCTGGGCCGCTAGACGATGGGGGCTCATTGCCTGCTCGGTCGAGCCCATACGTTATCAGGCCTGCTCCGCCTGGCCCGGCGGACCGGTCATCGTCGCCGGCCGAGCATTGAAGGACCATTGCGTGCCATCTGGGGTGTCGTGAATCTCGATTCCGGTGTCCAAGAGTCGATCCCTGATTACATCGGCATCGGACCACCTGTGCTCCGAGCGGGCGGCGTCGCGTTCGGCGATCACCAGCTCCACTATCGGACCTAATTCCAGACGGGGGTCGATGGCGCCCATCTCGGCCAGCTCGCCCATGGCAACCATCATGTGTCTAAGTTCGGATCTGGCTACGTCATTGTCGTCGGACTGCAAGGTATCGGCTCCCCAGGCCCGGATCTCGGATTCGAGGGACAACATGGCCGCCGTGGCGCCCGGGACATCCCGGGCCTTGAGGTTGGTGTCGAATTTCTGTCCGAATTCCCGAACCACGATTCGAAATGGTGACTGTGCCGTGCCGGGTGCTTGGGCCTGCGGGGAATGGGGTCTGCCGTCGCCCTCAGGGACCTCGCCGTTCGGGGCGTGGGGGGCCCCGATGGCCCCAGTGCTCAGGTCGACCCCCTGGTCCAGCTCCCGAGCCCGCTGAGCCAGCGCTTCGATGGTGGTGGTGCTGCCCGCTGGGTAGGTCTGGGAGCGCCCGCCGGCCCTCACTGTGACAACTCCTAGTCCCACAACCCGAGCCGAGCCTGAATCCAGGTCGAGAACGAGACCGGTATGTTCGTCCACGCCGAGAACGAATACCCCTGACGCCAGGTCGGTCTCCATTGCCGCCAGCCGGCGCTCGCCCAGGTAGCAAAATCTGGTGTCGTGGTTGGTGCCCTCGGCATTGTTGTAGTGGGGAATAACGGCCACATCGAGTCCGAATCGGCCCAGCAGATCCATACCGGCCAGCCAATGCGGATCCTGGCCGACCTTATAGATCTCATAGACCGGGACGCAGGCCACGCCCAGGGTGAGGGCGGCGGCGCTGGCGAAGGTGACCGCCCCACCGCTGTTGAGTTTGTCGGACAGGAGACGGGGAAGCTCGGTGCCCGACCACTGTTCGAGGGCGTAGGAGGGACTGCCCGGGCCGGCGAACACGTAGCGGGCTCGGCGCACCTGGGTCAGCATCTGCTCGTAGGCCAGGCTCCCGACCTGGCGCCCCGATCGAAAGCCAGCCACTTCTATCTGGGTGGACAGGCTCTCGGCAAAATACGCCTGGGTCTTGGCCGACAGTTCGGCCGCGTTCTCCTGGAACCCGAAGGGCGTGTCGAGGAACACGGCAGGCACCGGGGCGGGACCCAAGAGATCGAGAATCTCCCGGTGGGTCTTGACCATGGTCGGACTGGTTTCGCCCGAACCCATGATGGTAAGGATCCGAGCGGTTGCCGCCTCGCTCATTGCCCGGTCACTCCGGTCACTCCGGTCACTCCGGTCACTCCGGTCACTCCGGTCACTCCGGTCACTCCGGTCACTCCGGTCACTCCGGTCACTCCGGTCACTGTCCGCAGGACCGGGCTATCGGTCCGTGGGATCCGGCTATCAGTCAAAGAAGCCATCTGCCACCGCCTCGGTCAACACCTGAGCCACCGAGTCAGGCCATTGGGCGTGCACATCGTGGTCCGCCCCCTCGAACCAGTGGACCCGGCCGCGAGGGATGGCCGCCATGGCTCTGTCTACGGCGTCGTGCTTGTCGGCCGACCACGCCCCCCCACCTCCGCCGGCCGGCATGAGCAGCACCGGGCAATTAACGTCGGCGTAGTGGTCGGAGGGCCGCTGCAGATAGAGACTCCTCAGTATCTCCATGTGGTGCTCCCGGCGTAGGCGCGGCTCCATCTTCCCGTTGCTGAGCAGGGCGAAGTTGCCCATGGTCCCCTCGATGCCACTTGGTGGCCAATCGGCATGAGCCTCGGTCAGGAATCGACGTAGCTCGGTCTCGGTGTGTCCGGCCATGATAGGAGGGGCCAAGACCCTTGCGCAGTCCTCCCAGTGTGGAAAGTGGCGCCACAACTCTGACGTCCCCCCGTCGATACAGGCCACCCCGCCCAGGATGCCGGGCCTGCGCCACGCCAGCTCCAAGACGACGTTTGCTCCCCAGGACTGACCGACCAAGACGGGACGAGCCCACGTCGCCTCGTCACTTCGACTGGCTGGGGTAGTCGGCAGGGCGCTGCGGGGACCACTGCCCAGCTCACCGATCACGTCAATGAGGTCTGCGCACATAGTGGCGAAGCCATAGTCGCCATCGGGCTTGTCGGAGAGGCCGTGTCCCCGTTGATCCAGGGCGGCGACGGCCAATCCTGCTTGGGCCAGGCTGTCCGCCACCCCATCCCACAGGCGGGCGTTGGAAGCCAGGCCGTGAACCAACAAGAAACCGGGCCCGGCCCCGGGCCAGGTATTCACGTTCAGCGAGACAGAGGCCGCGACCTTGATCCTTGTAGTTTCCATCGATTTCGTCTCAACGATCGTCACCCGGGCACCTTCGATTCTTTCACGTCCGGCGGCGTGGGTTGTCGGTCAGGTTTCAACCCTCGACGCTATTGTGAATCCATGCGAGCGTCCCGAGCCATCGCCGCAGCACTGCTCGGGTACGGCCTGGGTGGATTTCCCTCAGCCGACCTCGCTGCTTGGGCCGCCGGCTCGACCGACCTGCGCCGGCGAGGCTCGGGCAATCCCGGCGCGGCCAACGCCATGGGTGTGCTGGGAGCGGGCTGGGGCGGCGCGGTTTTGGCCGCAGACGTCACCAAGGCGGCGCTGGCTTGCGGCATCGGACGTACCCTGGCCGGCGGCACCGGGTCCCACCTGGGTGGGGTGGCTGCGGTGGTGGGCCATTGTTATCCGGTGGCTCGTGGATTCAAGGGGGGAAAGGGCGTAGCCGCCAGTGTGGGCCAGTGTCTGGTGACGTTTCCGGCCTATTTCCCCATCGATCTGGGGGTCGCCCTGGTGACATCCCGATCCGGATTCCGCCATCGTGCCTTCGCCGCCACCGCCGTCGCATCTTTGGCTTGGGTCGGAGGTGGGATCGTGTGGTGGAAGAAGGGTTGGCCCAATGCCTGGGGGCCCGAGCCCAGTGTCGGACTTCCGATAGCGGCAGCGGTGAGCAGTGCGGTCATCATGGAGCGCTTCCGCGCCGCAAGGGTTCAGGGCAACTGAGGCGACGGGTCGCAGAAGTGGCGAGACAGCTGAGGCGGCGAGACGGTTGATCGGACTGTGCACCGATTCCAACTCCCAGATTCCCCCGACATTGGTCGAGCAATTCGGCATCGAAGTCGTTCCGCTCAGCGTGGTGGTGGGAGGCCAGGAATACTTGGAAGGGGTCGATCTGGACGCCGATCTGTTCTACCGGTTATTGGCTGACGGTGCTGGGGAGGTGTCAACCGGTGCTCCCGGGCCGGCCCGGTTTGTCGAGGCTTACGACAGGCTGGTGGCTCGGGGCGCCACCGAGATCGTGTCCGTGCATGTGTCTGCTTCTGCCTCGACCACCCTCAATGGGGCGCGGCTGGCCGCGGCCGAGGTCGGAGTTCCGGTTCGTTTGGTCGACTCTTCGACGGCTTCATTCGGGGTGACGTGTTGTGTTTGGGAGGCGGCTCGGATGCTGGCCGATGGAGCCTCGCCGCATAGTGCAGCCCTGCGGGCAGAGGCAGTCGGTGCCCTCACCGGCAACGTATTTGTGGTCCAGACTCTGGACCTGGCCCGGCGGGGCGGCCGGCTGGCTCCGACGGGCACCGCGGACCTGGCCCCGACGGGCACCGCGGGCGGGCCCGGCCCCGACAGCGGATCAGCCCAGCTCAAGAAATCGGAGAGCGTCAGCATTCTCACCTTCGTGGACGGGCGCATGGAAGTGATCGGGTCCGCTCCCGATCTGGAATCTGCGGCGAAGGCCATGGCAGACCATGTCAGGCGGTTCGGCTCGAACCTGAGGGTGGGGGTGGGTATGTCTGATCCCGCCAGCGGGTATCTGGCCGCCGAGCTGGCCGAACAAATTGCTGCCGCCCCCGAAGTGGTCGAGTCCGTTCGCTACCGGATCGGCCCCAGCGTGGGGGCACATACCGGACCCGGGACGGTCGGCGCCGTGTACTACCCCACTTGAAGGAGTCCATGGCGGATTGGATCCAAAGGGCCGCCGCCTACTCCGGAACGGATCCCGACAAGGCCGCCACCGCTTGCTCTTGTAAATAGCTCAGGTAGTGGTAGATGGCCATCTGGGCCCGCTCGGGGTCATTGGACTTGTGCATCCTCGTCGACGCGACATCTTCGGTCACTCCAAGTCGCGTGCCCATGACCAGGCGGAGGCTGTTGATGGCCCTGAGCCACGTGGCCAGTTCATCCTCGGTCAGGTACCGGGAGCCCGCCGTGTCGGCCAGCACCGACAGGGATTGACGATGTCGCTCGGTCAGATCGGCCTGCATTAGCTGTTCGTACTCCGCCTGGCGACCCGGATCATCGCGGTAGGCCGGGGGGTACAGGCGGCGAAGCTCGTCCGACCCCGAGGCCAAGATGGGCTCGAGCTGTCCGGGAAGGGACTGCAATAGCTGGCGTTCGACCCGGCCCAGTCGAAGTTCGTATCTACCGTCCCGGTTGCGTCGTATGGGGCGGAGGCGGTTCATCGGTCGTGCTCCATGGTGGCCCACAGGCCGTGCTCGTGAAGACGGAAAACGTCGATCTCGGCCCGCTCCCGGGTGCCGGAGGACACTACTGCGCGGCCTTTGTGATGGACGTCGAGCATAAGCTTGGTGGCCTTGTCTCGGCTGTAACCGAAGAGCTTCTGCAGCACGTAGGTGACATAGGACATCAAATTGATCGGGTCGTTCCACACGATCACCACCCAGGGCCGATCCGGCTCACTGGCCGAATGCGGAATCGGCTCGTCCACTGATACCGGGGCCGCCTGGGGAGGGGCCAGAGCCATCAGTTCCCGGCCAGGACGTAAGGCTGGTCCGAGGCGACGTCCCTCACCCCCTCGGACGCGGATGTCACCTCGGGTGGCGGATGTATGAACAGGGCCAGATACAGGCGCACGACCCCGATGAAGACGGCTGTGGCGCCGGCCACGTGCACGGCCACCAGCCCGGCCGGAACCCGGGTGAAGTACTGGACGTAGCCCACCAAGCCCTGTCCCACCATGAGGTACAAGAGGATGCGGGCCTTGCGCTGGAGCCCAACGGGAGCCGAGGCCTGATGGTAGGCAAACAGCGCCCCCAACGTCAGGCCGATCAGCAGCATGACCACGGTGGCGTGGATCTCGGCCATGGCGGAGAACTTCACGGCCAGTCGCTTGGCATGGATATCGCCACTGTGGGGGCCACTGCCGGTCACGGCTGTGCCGAGTCCGATGACAACCGAGGTGGTGGCCACCACCAAGCGGGTGAGCCACAGCAGGGAGCGGGGCACCATCAACACCGCTGCCGTCTCGGCTCGACCGCACCGGTGCACCAGCACCAGCGCATCGGCCAGCACTACCAGGGAAAGGAGGAAATGGCCCATCACCAGGGGAGGGGCCAGTTTGAACAGGACGGTCAGACCTCCGAGGACGATCTGGGCGGCTACACCGGCCACCAGTCCGAAGGACAACCAGGTCAAGTCCTTCCGCCGGGGCCGGCGCACCAGGGACCCCAGGGCGGTGACGGCCACCAGGATGGACACGGCAGTGACGATCAGGCGATTGGTGAATTCCACCATGGGATGGAATGACCAGGCCGCAACCACCTCATGGCCGGCACAGGTGGGCCAATCGGGACAGCCCAGGCCCGAGCCGGTGAGTCGGACGGCCGCTCCGGTCACGATGGTCAAGGCCAGGGCGGCTGCTGTGGCCAGAGCCAAGCGCCTAAAGGTGGCCGGGCTCAGGCGAAGGGGTCGCACTGTTGGAATCCTACGGCGCTTCACCTCGCCAAGCCACATCCTGGCCTGCTCCGCCTCTAGTAGTCACATTGCCCTGCCCTTGGCACTCGTCGTAGGATCACCGCCGATGGCGATGATCCAAACTGCTGGGCTCGGGCGCCGAGCCCGCGGTTACCTCGCCCTGACCAAGCCCCGCATCATCGAGTTGTTGCTGGTTACCACGCTGCCCACCATGATCGTGGCTAAGCGAGGGTGGCCATCGGTGGCGCTGATGGCTTGGACCCTGATCGGGGGGGCCTTGGCTGCCGGCGGGGCCAACGCCATCAACATGGTCGTCGATCGCGACATCGACGCCATCATGCACCGGACCCGCCAACGTCCCCTGGTGACCGGGGTCATGACGCCTTCGGCGGCGTTGGTGTTCGCCGTGTCATTGGAAGTAGCGGCGTTCGTGGAGCTGTGGGCCCTGGTCAACTTGTTGTCGGCCGTACTGGCCGTCAGCGCCACGGCCTTTTACGTCTTCGTCTACACGCTCTGGTTGAAGCGGAGCTCGCGCCAGAACATTGTCATCGGCGGGGCTGCCGGGGCTGTCCCGGTCCTCGTCGGCTGGTCGGCCGTAACGGGCGGATTGGGCCTGGCTCCGCTGGTCCTGTTTGCCATCATCTTTGTCTGGACCCCCCCGCACTTTTGGGCACTGGCCTTCAAGTACCGGGATGACTACTCGGCCGCAGATGTACCCATGCTCCCGGCCGTGGCCAGCTTTGCCTCGACGGCGCGCCAGATCATCTTCTACAGCGTGGCCCTGTGGGCCACCTCCCTCATTTTCGCCCCTGTGGGCCACATGGGTGTCATCTATTTGGGAGCGGCCCTGATCCTCGGTGCCGTCTTCGTCTTCTACGCCCTTCAATTGCGCTCTGACGGCACTCCCCAAAGAGCCATGAAGCTCTTCGGCTGGTCGATCACCTACCTGACCCTTCTCTTTGCCGCGATGGCCGTAGACCAGCTGGTCCATTTCCATCCGCACCTGATCTGAAGCTGCCCCATCTGGTTCGAGGGCATCAAGGAGAGGGTCGACTACGCGCCGAGTCAGTGGGGCATGAGGCTGCGGACTCCACCGAGTAGGGCCGAAGTTTCGGCCGCCAGGCTGGAGCGATCCTTGTTGGGCGAAGTCTCGAAGAAGAGGCGCTCGTGACCGCTCGGGTCTATGAGGATGGTGGCCGAGTCATGGATGAGCTTACCGTGGTCCATCACCACGGCCACGTGGTAGGCGCGGTAAAGCGAATCCAAATATGTAGGCGTCGCCGTCCCAAACCGCCAGCGATCGAGCATGTGGTGCTGGGCCGACCAGGCATAAACGTCGGAGACCTTTGGCGCCCCCGGGTTGGCATTTATGGCCAGGATCTGTACGCGGGCGGCCTGGGCCCCGAGCTCGTTGGTTACCGATCTGAGGACCTGGGCCGCCAGGGGGCAGGTGTCGGTGCAGCGGCTGTCGATCAACGTCCAGATGACCTCCCGCCCGCGATACTGGTCCAGACTGAAGGGATGGCCGAACTGGTCGGTGAGGGTAAAATTGGGTGCCACGGCGCCGCTCATTGGTGTTCCGGCATACGGATTGGATGGGCCTGGGGCAGACGTCGAACCTCGGCTGGCATGGGCGTAGGCAATGCCTGCTCCGACGGCGGCAACCGCCAACACGACTACGAGGGCCACATAGGAGAGGCGATTTGCCTGTCGTGACCGGCTAGCTCGGCCCGGTGGCTGGGCCGGTTGCTGGGCCGGTTGCTGGGCCGGTTGCTGGGCCGGTGGCTGGCCCGCGGAAGGGTCTCGCATCGATTGTTCGGTATCGTCGAGTGTCACTCCCAACTGAATGTAGCCGCGGCGATCACCGGGGCAACAATCGCCCAGGCCAGAAGGATCAAGCCCGATCCCAACCGAAATGTGGGACCCGACGACAGGGCTCCGTGGAGAAGCTGGGACAGAGCGGCGGCCGGTAGCACCTGGGCTATTGCTTGGAGGGGTCCGGGCAATTTGGCCAGGGGAACCACCATCCCCCCCAACAACAACAGCACCAGGTACAAGCCGTTGGTTCCGGCCAGATTTGTCAGCCCGGACAAGTTGCCGGCCAGAAACAGGCCGATGCCGGCAAAGGCAGCGGTGCCGGCAAGGACTGCGCCGAGCACCACCGCCGCACCGCCGACTCCTCCCCCCGGACGCCAGCCGAGTGCCAGTCCCACTACCACCAGCGCGGCGATCTGGATGGTCTCGATGGCCACCACGGCGCTTGCCTTGGCCCCGACCAGCTCGGTTCGGGTGAGGGGAGTGGAGCCGAGGCGCTTGAGTACTCCATAGCTCCGTTCGAAGCCGGTGGAGATCCCCAGGCTGACCATGGCGCTCGACATGACCGCCAGGGCCAGAATCCCCGGCGTCAGGAAGTCAACTGGCCTACTGCCAGTGGGCAGGACCTTGACCTCGGAGAAGAAAACCAGCAACAACACAGGAATGCCCAGGGCCACCAACATCGATTCCCCCTGGCGCATGGTCATGGTCACTTCGGCCGCGCACTGGGCACCGAGACGCCTCATCGGCGTCGTCGGGATTGCCGCCGGGAGCCACCTGGGGGAGCCGGTTCGGAGGGGTCGTGGCTGTTCGATGTGAGTGCGAGGAACACGTCTTCGAGGCTTTGGCGCCCGGCCCGCAGATCGCCGAGGGGAAGATCGTGCTCGGCGAGCCAGGCGGTGAGAGCGGCCACGTTGGGGGGACTGGCGGGAACCTCGGCCGTGTATTCACCGGGGCTCGACTCAAAGACCGGTCCTCCCAGGCGTAGGGCCAAGCCCGATACATCAATGGCAGGAGGAGCCCCGAAGCGGATATCGCGGCCCCGTCCCGAGGCCATGATCTCGGCCGGCGCGCCCGAGGTCACCACCCGCCCGCGATCGACGATGACTACGTGGTCGGCCAGACGTTCTGCCTCGTCCAATTCGTGGGTGGTCATCAGCACGCACACCCCCTGGTCGGCGAGCCCCCTGATCACCCTCCGGATGACCTGGCGTCCGGTCGGATCGATCCCGGAGGTGGGCTCGTCCAGGAAGGCCACCCGAGGTCGACCGATCAGGGCCAGGGCCAGGGCCAGCCGTTGCCGTTCCCCGCCGGAGAGAGATCTCCAAGGCGTCCGAGCCACATTTGTAAGCCCCACGGCTTCGAGCAACTCGGCCGCTGCGACGCTGTCGTCGTAAAGGCGGGAGAACAGCCTTATTGCTTGGGTCGAACTGAGAGAGGGATACAGGCCACCCTGTTGCAGCATTACCCCGATACGGGGGACCAGTTCCCGGCGGTCGCTCACCGGATCCAGCCCGAGGACCCGCACAGTGCCCGAATCGGGGCGCCGGTAGCCTTCGAGCGTCTCGACCGTGGTGGTCTTGCCTGCTCCGTTGGGCCCGAGGAGGGCTACCACTTGACCGGCCTCGGCCCCAAGGCTGACATGGTCTACGGCCCGGGTCGGGCCATAGGAAACGACCAGGTCCTCGACCAGAATTGCGGGCACGGTCGGGACACTACTGTTTGAACCCACATGATCGATATTCGCCTGCTGCGCTCGGATCCCGATGGGACCAAGCTCGCTCTCGCCCGGCGCGGCGTCGACGTCACCACCGCGGATGCGGTGATCGAGATGGACCTGCGTCATCGGGAGTTGGCGGGTCGGAGGGACCGGATACGGGGTGCCATAAAGGACTTGTCCCAAAAGGTGGGCAAGGCCAAGCGTGCCGGCGACAACGAGACGGCATCCCGACTGGCTCAAGAGTCCAGAGATTGGGACGAACAGGCCAAGGTGGTCGAAGCGGAAGCGGGAACCGTCGAAGGCCGGCTCCGCGATCTGCTCTTGGTAATCCCCAACCTGCCCGCTCCCCAGGCTCCCGACGGGGACAGCGAGAAGGACAATGTGGTCCGCCGTTACTGGCGGGCCGGGTCTGGCGCCTGCGAGTCATGGGAGCCGGCCGAGGATGACTACTCACCCCATCAACGGGTACCGCACTGGGAAGCCGGCTTGGAACTGGGAATCCTGGATCTGGAGAGGGGGGCCAAGCTGTCGGGGAGCATGTTCCCCATGTATCGCGGTGCGGGGGCAACCCTGCTGCGAGCCCTCACCTCTTTTGCCCTTGACCGTCACTCCGATGCTTTCGAAGAAATTCGCCCCCCCAGCCTGGTGCGCACCGAGACCATGGTCTCAACCGGACACCTACCCAAGTTCTCCGATGACGCCTACCACGTGGAGCGAGACGACCTGTGGGCCATTCCAACCGCCGAGGTTCCCCTGACGTCGCTCGGACGCGATGAGATCCTGCGCCAAGACGACCTGCCATTGAGGCTGTGTGCCGCGACTGCCTGTTTCCGCCGCGAGGCCGGGTCGGCCGGCCGCGACACCAGGGGAGTGCTGAGGGTGCACGAGTTCGACAAGGTGGAGATCCTGGCCTACACCACACCTGAGCAGGCACCAGATGAGCACGCGAATCTCCTGTCGAGGGCCGAGTCCCTCCTGCAGGAATTGGGATTGTCATACCGGCTTGTCGACCTGTGTGCCGGGGACCTGGGTCAGTCGGCGGCGCGCACCTTCGATCTGGAGGTGTACAGCCCGGGCTGTGGGTTGTGGCTCGAGGTGTCTTCGGTCTCCTGGTTCGGTGACTACCAGGCTCGCCGGGCCAATCTCCGCTACCGGCCCCATGATGGGTCACGCCCGGCATTCGTGCACACGCTGAATGGTTCGGCTCTGGCCTGGCCCCGCATTTGGGCCGCCTTGATCGAGACCCATCGACGCGCGAACGGCTCGGTCGACGTGCCCGAGTGCCTGCGTGCCTACATGCGGGGCATGGCCACCATTTCATCGAAATAGCGCTTACGCAGGTCAGACCGGCTATCCTGGTTGGTGCGATCGCCGCACTGGGCGGCTTTCGCGGGTTGTTCTCATTGACCCATCAGATTGTCCCCGCGCCTGGCGCAGAGCGATCGTGGCCGGGGACGACCCACCCTGACCCCGTGTGAGTCTTCACACGCACGATGAAGAGAGAACATGACCGAAAGCCCCGTTTCGTTTGCCTCCTTGGGGGTATCTGCCCCCCTGTGCCAGGAGCTGGACCGCTCCGGAATCTCCGAGCCCTTTCCCATCCAGGAGCTGGCTATTGCCGACGCTCTGTCCGGTCGTGATGTCTGCGGGCAGGCCAAGACCGGGTCGGGTAAGACGCTGGCCTTCGGTCTGCCGCTCCTCCAGAACGCTTCGGTGGCGGCCGGCCCGGGCCGGCCCGTGGCCTTGGTGCTGGTCCCCACCCGGGAATTGGCGGCCCAGGTCAGCGAGGTGATGGCTCCCCTGGGCAAGGTCTTGGGCCTGCGGGTCGGTTCGTTCTATGGGGGGGCAAATATGGATCGCCAGATCGAGGCCCTGCGCCGGGGAGTGGACGTGGCGATTGCCACACCGGGTCGCCTCATCGACCTGGGTGATCGCGGTGAGCTCAGCGTCGGAGACGTGACTGCCCTGGTGCTGGACGAAGCAGACCGCATGGCGGACATGGGCTTCATGCCACAGGTCGAGTGGGTCCTTCGCCGCCTGCCCGAAAAGCACCAGACGCTGTTGTTTTCAGCCACCTTGGACGGCGATGTGGAGAGACTGCGCAGCCGCTACATGTCGGATCCCGTCGAACACCGGGTAAGCGCCCGGGATGTGACCGTGTCGTCCATGCTGCACCGATTTCTGTCCGTTCACCAGATGGACAAGGTCAAGGTGGCCGCGGCCATCACCCAAGGGGTTTACCGCACCTTGATCTTTGTTCGCACCAAGCGTGGCGCCGACCGTCTGGTGGGCCAACTGCAACGTGAAGGGATTAAGGCCGGCACCATCCACGGGGACCTGCGACAGAACGTGAGGGAGCGGGCCATCAAGGACTTCGCCGACGGAAAGCTGGCCGCCCTGGTGGCCACCGACGTGGCCGCCCGGGGCATTCACATCGACGGGATTGACGTGGTAATCCACTATGACCCGCCCGAGGACCACAAGGGTTACCTGCATCGTTCGGGGCGAACGGCCCGGGCCGGGGAGGAAGGTGTGGTAGCCACCCTGGTGCTGTGGGACCAGGTAGTGGCCACCGAACTGTTGCAACGGAGGCTGGGTTTGTCTGAGCCCATGACCGAGGTGTTCTCCAATGACCCCCGGCTCCGGGACCTGGTCAATTTTGGCCTTCGCCAGGATGTGGTCGCCGGTTCAGGCAGTTCCATCGCCTGATCGGCCAGGACCGCCGGTCCCTCGATTACGTGGCGCCGTCCCCATCGCTCGGCCCACCCGAGTTGTCACCGTCGTGGTCGCCCCCGCCTCCTTGAGGAATGCCCGACGGCGAGGTGGTCGGCGGGCTGGGCGGCTGAGTCGTAGGGGGCGGTGTGGTGGGGGGAAGGGACGCTGGCGGGCTGGGTGGCTGGGTCGCGGGGGGTGGCGGAGCGGTAGAAGGGGGTTGAGTTCCCTGCGGCCCCCCTTGGGGTGGAGGGGCGCTCGGAACAGGAGTCCCCGCGCCGGTGAATGGCGCCCCCGAGCCGGACGAGAGCGCCGGCCCCGTGGAGAATCTGGGTTGGATCGAGTTTGCAGTTGACCCTGGAGAGGGTGGTGTGGTTGCTGAGCCCGGCGTCGACGAGATGCCACCAGTCGGGTCAGGCAGGGAGGTAGATGAACTGGAGGAAGACAAGGTGTTCTGGGAACCTTGCGACGAGGGGTTCGGTCGGCGAACTTGGTGGTGGGCAACCGTGGCTCCGCAAGCGGCTGCCGACACGCTAAGGGCCAGCAGGGAGGCGCTAAATGGAAGAATTCTCGGCATGGCAGGGGGCCTCATTTCGTGACTCGGTCCGGTTCGTGCGGGAACGTGCAGTTGGTGGGCATACGGGCCGGGCCGGTGCCGGGATTGGCCCATCTGGGCAAGGGACGGTTATCCAATCCCGGAACCCTCGAATCCCGTAGGGATAGTTGTGGCTGAACTTTGGGACGGATCGGCGCTTTCGGACGAGGCGCTGCTGACCGGAATGAGCGTGGGCGACCAGCAAGCCGGAGTAGCCTTTGTGCGCCGGTTCCAGCGCCGGGTCTACGGGTTGGCCTTTCAGATGCTGGGCGATTCGTCACAAGCCGAGGACATCGCCCAAGAGGCCATATTTAGAGCCTGGAAGCACGCTCCGGCCTTCGACCCCAGACGGGGAAGCGTCGTAAGTTGGCTGCTCACCATCACCCGCAACTTGGCCGTGGACCACCTACGCATGAAGCGGGCCGATCCGACCGACCCGCACAACATCAGTGATCCCTGGCCTCATCATTTTCAAATCGGTCCCGACGAAAGGGTCGTGGCCGACGAGGATGCCGCGGCCCTAACCGAGGTGCTCAAGACACTGCCCGTGGAACAGCGCCGGGCTCTGGTGCTGGCCAGCTTCGGTGGGCGTACGGCAGCCGAGATCGGGGTCATCGAGAACATTCCGCTGGGGACGGCCAAGACACGCATACGCACCGCTCTGATCAAGGTCAGAGCGGCCATGGTGCCGACCTCGGAGCTGACCTGACGTGGACCACGGACGCGATTCCGTGGACCACGGCGGATGTCAGGAGCTGGCCGAGGTGGCCTGCGAACTGGCCCTGGGCATCCTCACCGGTCCCAAAAGGGCTCGGGCCCTGAACCACCTGGAGGCCTGCGGGCGCTGTCGTCGGTTGGTGGCGGAGCTGACCAAGGCCAGCGATGCCGTCATTGCCTTTGCGCCGCAAGCCGAGCCTCCGGCTGGATTCGAGACCCGAGTGCTGGACCGGATGGCCATGTCCGGCGTCGAGCGGACCGCGGACCTGTCGATGATGGGGGACCTGTCAATTGGCCAAGAGCGGCGGCTCGGTCGAGGTGTACTCATGGGGCTGCGAGGCCCCTTCCGGCTCAAGGCGGCGGCAGTGGTGGCTGCCCTTGTGCTCCTCACCGGGACCGGCCTGTGGGCTCTGAGTCGATCGGACTCCGGACCGGTAAGTCGCTCGGCCGTTGCCGTGCCGCACAGTCAAGGCACGTTGCTGGCCAGTCCGTTGCTGTCGCCTTCTTCGAGAAGCTTGGGCGTGGTCTTAGTGGACCCGGCCAAACCTACCTGGGTGTTTATGTCGGTCAATGACGCAGGGGTGGGCAAGGGGCCGATCCAGTGCCACCTGGAATTCAGCACCGGACGCGACGTGCTGGTCGGAGAATTCAACCTATATGAGGGACGGGGCGACTGGGGCGCACCGGTGCCTGCCGGCCTCGGGCAGGTGGTCGAGGCTCGCCTGGTTCAGCCGGGAGGCTCTACCCTGGCTACGGCGCACTTTGCCTGATCGACCCCTCGGGGCGGGGATAGTGCGGTTACAGGCCGAGGCGCGGTAACAGGCCGGGGCGCGGTAACAGGCCGGGGCGCGGTAACAGGCCGGAGCGCGGTAACGGGCCGAAGTAACGACGGGCGCCGCCGGCCCTGGCCGGCGTGCGCTTGGCTGGTTGGGTTCGTGGTCACGAAGAGGGTGCGTCGGCAGCGCGTTCCCCATTGGATCCCTGGGCACCATTACCCGATAGGTGGGCCGGCCCTTTGGGACCTTCGGGGAACCTGCCAGTAACCATGTAGGCCACGCGATCTCCAATGTTGACGGCATGATCGGCGGTGCGTTCGAAGAAGCGTCCGATGAGGGTCACCTGCACGGCGCGGTGAATGGACACGTCGTCAATGGCGGCAGCCGCGAAAATCGTTCGGAACAGGTCTTTCTGCAGGTCGTCCATGACGTCGTCCATGTCCTCGAGGGCCGTGGCTCGAACCGGGTCCCGGTCGGCGAAGGCATCTATGGCCAGGCGCATCTGCACTGTGGCCTGGTCGCGCATGCGGTCGATCAGGCCCCTCATCTTGGGCTCAAGGCCGTGGGGGTACAACCGACGGGAGGCCTTGGCCACGCTCTTCATATTGTCCCCCGCGCGTTCGAGCTCGTGGATCACTCTCAGCACTCCCACGATCGTGCGCAGGTCGATGGCCATCGGCTGCTGACGAGCCAAGAGCAAATAGCATCGCTCCTCGATTGAATGGGTGAGGTCGTCTATGGCCTTGTCGTTCTCGATCACCCGTTCCACGGCCTGAAGATCGCCGTCCAGGAGGGACGAGGCCGCTCCCCCGATGGCCTCGATGACCATGGCCCCCATGCGTATTACATCGTCTTCCATCTCGGTTATCTCTTCGTGGAATGCCTTGCGTGTGCCGGTCATGGCCGGCCTCCTTCGTCAGATTGAGGGTGGTCTGGGGGACCACTCTGGTGGGGTCCTACCGCCAGTCGGCCCGAGCGATTGGTGGAAGTCTTCTCATAGCGGTAGCCGAGACCGCGAATGGTGGTGATCAGCGTCGGTCGGGCCGGGTCGCTCTCCAGGCGAGCCCGCAGCCGCTTGATGTGGACATCGAGGGTCTTGGTATCTCCGAAGTAATCATGGCCCCAAACGCGCCCGATGAGAATATCTCGGGTAAGGACCCTCCCGGCGTTTGTCAGCAGCAATTCCAAAAGCTCGAACTCCTTCAGGGGCAGGTGTACATTCTCCCCCCTCACGGTGACCTCGTGGCGCGCTGGGTCAAGTGTTACCTCTCCCACCGCCAGGCTCGGGCGGTCGGCATCCGTGAGAGCACCGCCACTGGCTTCGTCGGAGGCGGGAGTGCGGCGCAGGACGGCGCGCATGCGGGCCACCAGCTCTCTGAGGCGGTAGGGCTTAGCCACGTAGTCGTCAGCTCCGACTTCCAGGCCCACCACCGTGTCGATCTCGGTGTCCTTGGCCGTGACCATGATGATTGGCACCGGCGAGAGTCTGCGGATCTCGCGGCAGACGTCGATTCCCGAAAGCCCGGGAAGCATGACGTCCAACAGGACCAGGTCCGGATCGGTGGCGGCGAACTTCTCCAGCGCTTCCATCCCATCGCGAGCCAGCTCCACAACGAAGCCTTCCCGGGTCAATCCGATTTGCAGTGCCTCCAGGAACGACTCTTCATCGTCGGCAACTAATACCTTGGGCCGGGTCTCGCTCATGTCACGGGACCTGGAGCGAGGGGAATCCTGAGCGTGAAGGTCGACCCCTCGCCTTCGCGCGATGCCACCTCGACCCGGCCCATGTGGATGCCGGCCACGTGTCGCACGATAGCCAGTCCCAATCCCGTCCCCCCGCTCTTGCGGCTGCGGGCGGCCTCGACCCGGTAGAAGCGCTCGAAGATCCGCTCCAAGTCCCGCGACGGGATTCCGATACCGTGGTCGGTGACTTCGATCAATGCCCAGCTCTCAGCCGTCGACGCCCGTGCGTGCACCGTCGAACCACTCTCGGAGTACTTGATGGCATTTTCGCAGAGGTTGTTGACAGCGGAGGTGAGCTGGCGCCGATCACCAAGGACGAGATCGGCGCCTATTGCCTCGGTCACCTCCACCGTCACGCCCGCCGACGCCGCCAGTCCCCGAACACTGTCGACCGCCTCGGCCAGGACAAGATTGAGAGATATCACTTCCCTGATCGGGGATTCCTCGGCCTCGATATGGCTGAGGTCCAACAGGTCCTCGATCATCCGGCTCACTCGGAACGCCTCGTTGTGTATCCGCTCGGCCAGCCGTCGCGATACACCCGGGTCGTCCTCGGCCGCCAGGGTCTCGGCCAGTAGTCCCAGGGCCCCAATGGGAGTCTTCAGCTCATGGCTCACATTGGCCACGAAGTCCCGCCTGACCGCCTCCAGTCGTTTGCGCTCGGTGACGTCCTCGAGCACGGCAATGGCCCCGATGGCCCGTCGGCCATCGTCGACCACAGAGGTGTGCACGATCAGGGTCCGTCGCGGCGGTCCGTACAGGTCCAGTGCCCGGGTAAGGGGGGCGGTGACGGCGCTCTCGGCCAACATTTCCTGTACGGCCTTGATGGCTACTGCGTCGGTGCGGCGGTTGCCCACTATGGAATCCATGGCTCGATTGCGATAGACCACCTCCCCGTCTTGGTCACACACGACGACTCCCACTTCCAGGGCGTCCAGGGCCCGACCGAGTCGGGTAGTCCGTTCCTCGGCCTCGGTTACCGACGCCTTGGCCGTCCCGGCTACCCGCTCCAGGCGGTTCAGGCAGGATTGTTGGCCTTTGGACTCCAACATGGGTGGTCCCCACCCGGTTTCCAGGCGCGTGACGACAGCCTGCATGCGCCTGGAGGCGGAGCGGCGCGATGTGGCGAGGAGGATCGTTGCCAGCCCCGCCAGGCCGGCCAGGACGAAGCCCAGGATCCCGAGGGCCAGGCTCAATCCGAGGTCCTCCACACTCGGCGGACGGGTAGGGGCCGGCGGCGACGTCGCGTGGCGGCCATCGCGGGAACATTACTTGACCACTCCTGGGGCCGAAGGCGTCGGATTCGAGGCCAAGGACGGCGGATGTCCGGCCGACGCCGTGAACCGGGTTCGAAACGGGACCCCGTGTGTCGCCTGGCTAGCCGGACGGCGGGTTCAGAACCTGGTAGTCCTGTTGGTAGCGCAAGGCGATGGACAGCACCAGCCTCACGTATGCGTCGGAGTGGTTGTAATGCCAGATGGCCCCGTACAGGCCGTTGGGATCGCCGCCGCCATTGGCGCACAGGTACCGGGCGGCACCGAAGACGGCATCGACGGGGTCGTTGATATCAGCCACCCCGTCCCCGTCGGCGTCGACTCCGTAGACGGCCCACGTGGCGGGCATGAACTGCATCGGCCCCTCGGCTCCGGCTGAGGATACCGCCGTGTTGCGACCGTGATCGGTCTCGACTTTGCCGATGGCCGCCAAGACCTCCCATGCCAATCCGGGACAGGTGGGGGCGGCTGCTAAGTAGAGCCGGAGCATCGGGGGGGGGATGTCGCCCAGCGAGTAGGCGGGGCCTTCGGGAGGGCTCGGAGTTGGAGTGCCACCTGGCGGCCAGGAGATGCCTCCGCTCGGGAAGCTTGCGCCGCCCGAGGCCCCGGCCATCAGGCCGGCTGTTATCACCACTGGCATGACTGCCACCAGGGGCAGGGACAACACGATGCCGACGGCAAACTTCCGCATGTCGCACAAAGTAACAAGAAAAAGTATGAAAAGACATGGAAATGTGATTAGGTAGTAAGGAGCGCACCCGAACCCCTGCTCGCCAGGGGCGATAGGAGGCGGCAGCGGCCTGTCCGGGATGCCCGGTCAGGGAGAGGAGACGAAACGATGTTGTTGAGCTTGGCTGACACCTTGTTGCGTTCGCAGCCCAATCTGGATGTACACAACCTTCCCGGAGCGGCGGCACTGCAGAGCATTACCAACGACTTGGGGGGCTGGGGCTTGGGCTTGGCCCTCATCGGATTGCTCATCGGGGCCGCGGCCTGGGCCCTGGGGGCACATTCCCAGAATTACCAGCAATCCCTGACTGGAAGGAAGGCTGTGCTCGTGTCCGGAGTGGCCGCCTTGGTCATCGGAGCGGCGCCCACCATAGTCACCTACTTCTTCCACGCCGGCCAGACCGTCAAGTGATCAAGGGGTTGGGGGGCCGGGGCTGGATCAAGGTCATGGCCCTGGGCGTTGTTTGCAGCGGCCTGACCCTAACGGGCCTGGGCTCTCCGGCCCGGGCCGTGGCCCAGCCCCTGGACGGCCCCTCCGGGCCGGGGAGCGTAATGGCCTGCCAGTCTCCGGCTCCGCCCACCAGATTGCCTGTGAACCCCCAGGCAGGTCAGTATCCGACCACGCCGACTTCGGATCCGATTTGTGCCGATCCCAGGATCGGGCTGAATACGATCGGGCACCTGGTTGGAGGCTTGACCGGGGGGATCGTGGGATTTGGGGCCGATGCCATCCTCGGGGCCATCAGCGCCTGGGTCGCCACTGGAGCGGTATGGCTGCTCGGCCAAGTCAATGCGGCCCTGAGCGCTACTACCAGGATCGACATCGGGGCAGGCTGGTTCAAGAAGCACTTCCAGGTCATGGTCGGGTTGGCCGGGGTCCTGATCATCCCTTTGTTGTTGTTGTCGATGATCCAGGGGATCATCCGACAAGACCTCGCCGGTATGGTGCGATCCCTGATCGTCAACATGCCCCTGGCCCTTGTGTTGATGGGATTGGCCATGACCTTGGTCCAGTTGGCCCTCACCGCTACTGATGATCTATCGGGGATCGTGGCTTCCGGCATGGGCGCCGACGCCAAGAACTTCCTCGGCGCCCTTGCAAAGGCTCTGGCCGATGTCGGAACGGTAGTCGGTGGTCCGGTGGGTGCTCCAGTGGTTCCCATCTTTGTCAGCTTCTTCGCCGCCCTCATCGTGGCCATGGCCGCCTTCGTCATCTGGCTGGAGCTCGTGGTGCGGTCATCCTCCATATATGTCGCCGTGCTCTTCCTCCCCCTGGCCCTGGCCGGGTTGGTCTGGCCCGCCACCGCCCACTGGGCCAAGAAGCTGGTGGAGGTCATGGCTGCCTTGATCATGTCCAAGTTCTTTGTGGTGGCCGTGATGAGTCTGGCCGTGGGGGCCGTCTCGGGCCAAGGCGGGGACAGGGGCTTTTCCGCCGTGGTCAGCGGTATTGCGCTGCTGTTGCTGGCCGCCTTCACCCCCTTTGCCCTGTTGCGCGTCATCCCCATGGCCGAGTCCGGTCTCATCGCCCACTTGGAGGAGCACCCCGCTCGTGCTCGTCGCCTACCGGGGGCGACCGCTCGACTGGCCATGGGGTCCCTTCCGGGCGACAACGGCACCGGGTCGTCGTCGCCCGCGGCCGAAGAGCTGGTCAGCGCCGTCGGCATCCCCGAGTCAACGATGACCTCCTTACCCAAGGCCACCGAGCAGGACAAGGCCGATCAAATGAAAGGCTTCGCCCCCCGGGGCCAGAGCTGGAGCCAGTGGCAATCCGGCCTACCCCGGGTGGCGCCCGATGTCCGGCCCAGCGACGAGGACGATTTGTTGGGAGAGCCCAATGGGCGCTGAGCCCAGGTTTCATTTTGGACCTTTGGACAGGTCGGGCCTCATCGCCGGGTGGCGAGGTGGTCAGGTGGCCTGCGCAGTGGGTTCGTTGCTCTTGGCCCTCATGGTGCTGAAGGCCGGTTGGGGATGGGTCGGGCCTGTCCTGGCCATAGCGGTGGTCGCAGCGGGGGTGGGGGCGGCATGTTGGCCGATCGGTGGTCAAACCATCGAGCAGTGGTGTCCCATCGTGGTGTCATGGCTCTTGCGGCGCGGAGTCAGAAATGGTGTGGTCGGAGTGGCAATGTTGGGCAGGCGCCGGGATGAGGAGGCCGGCTCGATGCCCGGAGCCGGAGCAGGGTCGAGGGCCCTTCCGCCAGGCTTGGCCGAATTGTCTGGCTGTCGCCTTCTCAGTCCCCAGGCCCATTTGGGCGGCCTGGGCATGGGCGTCATCCACGACCGGGCATCCCGCACCTTCAGCTCCGTTATTGGCGTGAGAGGGCAGAGCTTTGCCCTGCTCGACGCGGAGGATAAGCACCGGCGGGTCACGGCGTGGTCCAGCCTCATGGCCGGCTTGGCCCGCGAGGACTCGGTAATTCACCGCCTGGCCTGGGTGCGCCGCACCATTCCCGATGACGCCGAGGCCGTGAGTCGGTTTCTCGTGGCCAACGCCAAGCTCGAATTGGACTCGCCGCCGGGTGCTTCTTATGCCTCCTTGGTAGAGCAGGCCGGTCCGCTCACCCAGCGTCATCAGGTGTTCATCGTCCTGTCGATCAGACCTCCCAGGTTGGCCCGGGGTAGTGATCAGGACCCGGTGGCGACGGCCTGTGGCATCCTGGCCCGGGAGACCCGCGCCCTCCAAGACCAGCTGCGTAACGCTGACATCGACGTCATCGCCGCCCTGGGCCCGGTGGCGCTGGCCCATTGTCTCCGACAGGCCATTCAGGATCGATCGGTTCAGGCCCCAGGTCCCATCTGGCCCTGGCCCCTGGCCACCGAGACGACCTGGTCAGCCTTGCGAACCGACGCCTTGTGGCATGGGACCTATTGGATCTCGGAGTGGCCGAGGATAGATGTGGGACCCGACTTCTTGTCCCCGCTCCTGCTGCGCTCGGGTGCCAGGCAGTCGATAGCCGTGGTGATGGAGCCGATTGCTCCTTCGAGGGCAGTTCGTGAAGTCGAACAGGCCCGCGTAGGGGGCATGGCCGACGAGGAATTGAGAAGACGGGCGGGCTTCGTTCTCACGGCCCGCCGAAGACGAGAGCACGAGGTGTCCGCCCGGCGGGAAACGGAATTGGCCGACGGCCACGCTGACTTTCGCTTCTCGGGCTATGTGACGGTGAGCGCGGCGAACCACGACGATTTGGAAGAGGCCGGCGCCCGAGTAGAACAGGCTGGGGCCCAAGCCCGCCTCGAACTGCGCCGCCTCTATGGTCAGCAGGACCGAGCCTTCACTTGGACCCTGCCCATGGCCCGGGGCCTGGCCTGAAGGCATCGGTGAAACCTCCTCCCCCGCATCGGGTAACCACGGCTCAGCTGGGGGCTGCTTACCCCTTCGCCAACGAAGGAGGACTCGGGCCGGGCGGGGTCCTCATCGGTCGTGATCTGCTGGGGGGCGCATTCGCCTTTGATCCCTTCGAGCTGTACGCCAGGGGAACGCTCACCAATCCCAACATGATCGTGTTGGGCCAGATCGGCCGGGGCAAGAGCTCGTTCGTGAAGACCTTCTTGTGGCGACAATCGGTATTTGGACGACAGGCCTGGGTCGTCGACCCCAAGGGTGAGTATGGGGGGCTGGCTTCGGCATGGGGGGTGGAGCCCATCAGGATTGCACCGGGAGGTGACGTCCGACTCAACCCGCTGGACAATCCCCATCTCGGGACCGACCGGGTTCCGGGGGAAAGCTCGGGCCGACGGGGAGCCCCTGGCGATGGCTCATCCGAGGGGACGATTCCCGGTCTCGAACGCCAGGCCGGGTTGCTCGCGTCACTGGCCTCGGCCTGTCTGGGTCGCGATCTCCTCCCCAGGGAGCGGGTGGCCGGCGACCTGGCCCTGGCCGCGGTGTTGAACCGCCATGGGGGCAGGGCCACCATTCCCTGGGTGGTGGAGGAGATGTTGGAGCCTTCCGCACACTCTGCCCGCGCCATCAATACCAGCCCGGCCTCCCTGACCGAGGACGGGCGGGACATGGCCCTGGAGATGCGCCGTTTGGTGGCCGGTGATCTGCGGGGGATGTTCGACGGACCGACGTCGGCTCGGATCGACCTGAGTGCGCCCTTGGTTGTTCTGGACCTGTCCGCACTGTATGGATCGGCGGCGCTGGGGATTCTCATGGCCTGCACCTTGTCATGGCTGCAGGCCGCCCTGGATCTTCGCACCGGCGCCAAGCGCATCGTGGTCGTGGACGAGGCCTGGGCCATATTGGCCAACCTGGGAGTGGCCCGTTGGTTGCAGGCGTCGTGGAAGCTGTCCCGGGCCTTGGGGGTGGCCAACATCGCCGTCTTGCACCGGGTCTCGGACCTGTGCAGCGTGGGGGCATCGGGTTCCGAGCAGGTGGGACTGGCCCAGGGCCTTCTGGCCGACTCGGAAACCAGGGTCATCTATGGCCAACCCCCCGGTGAGGTGGGAGAAGCCCGACGGCTACTGGGCTTGACCGATACGGAATCTGCCCTGCTGCCTGCCTTGGGGCGCGGGGTGGGGCTGTGGAAGGTGGGGACCCGTTCTTTTGTGGTCGAACACCGCCTGAGCCCGTTCGAATACAGACTGGTTGACACCGACTCGGGGATGTTGACCACGCCGTGAGGCCTCCGTCCCGCCCCTTGAAGGCCCCGGCCACGGGCCGGCACGACGCCCTGCTGGGCGGGCTGATCGGAGCCGGCGTGGCCGCCGGGCTGTGGGCCTGGGTCACCGGACAGGCAACGGCGTGGGTCCTGACCGGGCACTGGCCCCGGCGGCCCCTGTCCTGGATGGGATTCGCCCTGTGGGGCGTGGTTCATCATCCGAACCATCCGTTGTGGGTCTGGACCCAGGATGGTCAAGCCAACTTCGGCGTCGGGCCGATGGCCCCAGGGGCGCCCTGGGGCCCGGGTGCCACCGCGGCGTTCTGGGTGGTGGGGACGGTGGCCCTCATCGTGGTCGTGGCCGTGTTCTGGTGCATCGGCAAGGCCTTTGGCCAGTGGGCCCCTCGCAGACCGAAGGGGCCAGTGTCGATCGGGGCCAAACGGCGGCGGCGGGTCGTGCCTTCGGGGTCATCCTGGGCGAACCATCGGGACCTCAAGCCCCTGTTGGTGCGAGGGCCGAGCAGGGGTCGGGTGGTATTGGGAAGCGCTGGCCGGCGCCTGGTGGCAACAGAGCAACGTCAGTCGGTGATTGTCATCGGACCGACCCAGAGCTACAAGACGAGTGGGTTTGCCATCCCCGCCCTCCTGGAATGGGAAGGGCCGATCCTTGCCGCCAGCGTGAAGACGGACCTGGTGGCAGCCACGCTGGCGTGGCGGGCCAAGTTGGGGACTACCTGGGTCTACGACCCCACTGCCTGCACCGGCCTACAAGGCGCTGGATGGTCACCCCTGGCGTCTTGCACCGACTGGTTGGGCGCTCGTCGCATGGCCGCCGGCCTGTGCGGCATCGCCCGTGGGCAGGGATCGGGACTGGCCGAGGGCGATTTTTGGTATGCCACGGCCGCCAAGCTGTTGGCTCCGTTGCTTCTGGCTGCTGCTCACGGCGGGGCAGCAATGGGTGACGTGGTGCGCTGGGTCGACACCCAGGAGGTGTACGAGGTGGAGGACCTACTGCGGGACGCCGGGTCGCCCCAGGCCCTCCAGGCGGCGCGGGCGAACTGGCAGCGGGAGGATCGCCAGCGCAGTTCGGTCTACACCACCGCCGAGGTGGTCGTGGAAGCCTTTGCCGATCCCCCGGTGGCCGCCAATACCGCCTCGGGCGACATAGACCCAGCGGTTCTCCTCGACGGCGGGCGGTCCGCCCTGTTCATTTGCTCTCCGGCGTGGGAGCAGCAACGTCTCCAGCCGCTGTTCGCCGCTCTCATCAAGCAAGTCATCGACCTGGCGTACGCCAGGGTATCGAGAACTGGGCGCCCCCTCGACCCTCCCTTGCTCGTGGTGATCGACGAGGCAGCCAACGTCGCTCCCCTGGCCGATCTCGACGGTCTCGCCTCCACGGCCGCCGGACACGGCATCCAACTGGTCACGGTTTGGCAGGACATGGCCCAGATCTCGGCCCGCTACGGCTCCCGGGCTGCAACCGTGATCAACAATCACCGGGCCAAGATCTCGCTGTCGGGCATTGCCGATCCGGCCACTCTGGACCACATGAGTGCCCTGCTTGGGGACGAGGAAGTTATGCGCCAGTCCATGACCATCGATCCCGACGGTCGCCGGTCGGCTACCCGAGCTCAACAGACGAAGCGGTTGGCCCCCGGTGCGGAATTGCGTCGGGTCCGGCCCGGGGAGGGCATTCTCGTCTACGGCCACCTACCGCCTGTTCGTCTGGGTCTGCGTCCCTGGTTCGCTGACAAGTCCCTGGCCCGTCGGGGTGCCGGATCGGGCGCGTAGCGATGAACTGTCAGGACGATGGCCGACTCCTCGGGCGTTGGCGCCCCCGGTCCGACGACCGCCCCCGGTCCGACGACCGCCCCCGGTCCGACGACCGCCCCCGGTCCGACGACTTGAGATTGATGACGCCATCGGGCGTCATTCGGACAACAGGCTGCGACAGATGGTCGTTAAGCCCCACAGGCTCGTCGTGCGATCAAGATAGGTGTCGGCTCCCCAACTGAGGGTGTCGCTCAAGGTAAACGGATCAGGAAAGCTGGACAACACGGCGATTCGGGAACGGGGAGAGCAGGCTCGGATCGCTGGTATCGACGCCAGCCCGCACATTGCAGGCATGTCGAGGTCTAACAGGATGATGTCGGGTTGGACCCGGGTGGCCATTGCGATGGCGCCGGGCCCATCGGTGGCGTCACCAACGACGACAAATCCAGATTCCATTTTCAAACAAAGCCTGGCTAAGTGGCCAAAGTGCTCCGAAGATCCAACCAGAGCCACCCTGATCTCTTGGGTCAGCGCCACCGACCCCGCATGTTCCTGACTCAATTTGCTTGCCTCGTCGATCCTCGAAGCACGCCCCGCTAGGAGTATCGGCCCGAGAAGCGCCGGGCTGTAGCGATCCCCGGTGGCTTGAAATTGGCCAGGTGGATGCCGTCGACGAGGCCCAACCAGACCCTCGATCCGGCCAGGGAGAGCCATTGCTTAGCTCCCTACCGACCAGTAGGTAGACAGACCTACCGACTGGTCGGTAGAGTTGGGGACATGGATGGCCAATCTCTTGTTCACGAGTTGACGACCGATGTGGCGAAGTTGATGGAAAGACACCTCGAATCCAGCCGCGAGTGGTTCCCCCACGAGATGATTCCCTGGTCAAGGGGCCGTGACTTCATCCCCGGAGAAGAATGGGATCCGAGCGAGTTTCCCTTGACCGACGCCGTGAGAAGTGCCCTGTTCGTCAATCTGCTCACCGAGGACAACCTCCCCTACTACTTCAACACCCTGGCCGGAGTATTCGGGAACGGGGTGTGGGGTGAATGGGCCCGCCGCTGGACTGCCGAGGAGCATCGACATTCAATCGTCCTAAGGGACTACATCACGGTGACCCGGATGCTCGACCCCGTCATGTTGGAGCGAGCACGCATGCGACAGGTATCAGGCGGTATCGTGCCCGAGCCCGAAGCTCCGGCCGATGCCCTGGTTTACGTGACGCTGCAGGAACTGGCCACCAGGGTGGCCCATCGCAACACCGGAAAGCTGATCGGCGATCCCGTCGGGTACGCCGTGATGGCCCGGGTGGCTGCCGATGAGAACATGCACCACCTCTTTTACCGCGACCTCACCTCGGCGGCATTGGCCGTCGACCCCAGCGGTACCATGATGGCCATTGACCGCCAAGTGCGGAATTTTGCCATGCCGGGCACTGGGATCGAGAACTTTGCGGCCCACTCGGCTGCCATATCCAAGGCCGGAATCTATGACTTCGGCCTGCACTACGACCAAGTGGTTGCCCCCGTGCTGACCCGTCACTGGAGAGTGGAGGAGGTATCGGGGCTCGATGCCGAGGGAGAGGCGGCCCAGACCCGGGTTCTGCGCCACCTCAAGCGCCTGGGGATCGCCGCTCGTCGGCTGAATGATCGTCGCTCCGAAAGTCTGGCCTTGGCGTCCTCATGACAGTTCGCTCGCCCGGATGAGCCGACGCCCGCGCAAATGTATGCCCTAGCCCCCCAACCGGAAGTCCACGTCAAACCGAAGTTCCGAGGCGTCTCCCACCAGATCGCCTTTTTCGTTTTCGTGGCCCTCGGGATTGGCCTGATCTCTTTCGCCCCGGGCGGTCGGGCCCGGGTGGCCGTGACCATTTATTCGGTTTGCATGGCCGGTATGTTTGGGGTCAGCGCGGCCTTCCACCGTCACTCCTGGTCGCCGCCGGCCCGCAGGCGGATGCGTCGACTGGACCATTCGATGATTTTTGCGGCGGTGGCGGGGACCTACACCCCGATCGCCGTCCTGGCCCTGCACGGTGTGACGCGGGCGGTCATCTTATGGCTGGCGTGGTTGGGGGCTGCGGCCGGAGTGGTTCTCAAGCTGTTGTGGCTCGATGCCCCCAAGTGGGTAATAGCCGTCGTCTATGTGGCCCTCGGCTGGGCCGCCATTGGCGTGGTGCCCGAGCTGACCCACACGGCCGGCGTCGGCGCCATCCTGCTCCTGCTGATCGGGGGCCTGCTCTATACCATCGGGGCCGTGGTCTACGCTCTGCGCCGACCCGATCCCAGACCCACCGTCTTCGGTTACCACGAGGTGTTTCACGCCCTGGTGATAATGGCGGCGCTGTGTCACTGGGCCCTCGTGGCGTTTTTCGTGATGGAATTACCCGCTTAAGGCGGGGGGGCCAACCTGTTGCGATGTCGCCAGCCGATCCTGGGAGATGTGGCCCGATCCGATGACCAGGGAGCTTCCGGCGCCCCGACCAGCCCGGCCAGGGCCAACAGGACCGTGTCGTAGTTCACCCTCCATCCCACAAAATCTCTCCAGGCCTGTTCTCGGTCGGCTCGCAGCGGGATTCCGGCCGCGGCAAACTGATCACACGTCGCTGCGAACTCGGATTGGGTGATGCTCACCGGATCGGTGGGATTCGGGTCGGGGTCATAGGCAATGCCGTAGAAGTCGGCCACGCTACGCAGGGCCAGCCATCCGGCCCTGATGCACAACTGGGGCTCTGCTCCGGATTCGATCTGGAGGGCCGATACCACCAGGGCCGCCGAGTCCAGCACGGCGCCGGCCGCTGTCACCCAAGAGTGGTTAGGGCTGGGTGAGCGGAAAAAGACCAGGGAGGGAAAGCTGGTGTGGGTCTCCTCCAACTCGATGAACCACTGTTCCCAACGATTCCAGACCTCGTCCAATTCGGTGAAGCCCTTGATGGCGGCCATCCGCTTGATCAATCCCGTTGCGCTCGGCGGGCTCCCGGCCAGGGTGCGTAGGCCCGACACGGCGACTTCCCGGCGGGAGAACGCCGAATAGATGCTGGGCAGGTACGCGATCAAAAGGGCAAGGAGAAGCAGGCCGATGGCGGCCTCGAAGAGGATGAGGACTATGCCCGGGGCATCCGCAGTTCGCTCGAAACCCAGAGTGAACACGGCGGAACCCGACAGGTAGAACGACGTCCTCAGGTGGTTGCCTTCCAGTGCCCAGAACATGGCGGTGAATCCGACCATGACGATGACGAGCCATGTCGTCAGCAGGGCCAGAAGGGAAAAGGGGGCGTAACCGGCCATGATCCGATCTCGGCGGGCATAGGAGGAAGCCGGCCCCACCCTGATGCGGAACCCGGCCCGGGTGATGAGAAAGACCACCGAGGCGATACGAGCGGGTATCCCCCGGGGCACGACGACGGTTCGAAGCGCCGAGCCCAGAACACCGATCACGGCGGTCGCTCCCAGGGCGAATGCGATCACGTCGATGGCCACCATCGCTTCAGCCTTTCACCGTTGAAAACTATGGTTCAGCCATGACCCCGCAAGCAACGAATCCGGCGAGCGCCGCGAGCCTCGGCTCCATGGTGAACCGCCGCCAATTCCTCGGCGCCGCCGGCATGGCCGTGGGCGCTACTCCCTATCCCATCCCCGCCACCCAGTCGATGCCGACCCAAGAACGGGGTACGGCCCGCCGGCGGACGTAGTCGGGGACCTGAGGACAAAGCAATGCAAGCCAAGTGCCGGCCGGGGCGTCATCTATGTCATGAATCGATCCCATCTCGAAGCACTTGTCCAGACCTCGGCTCCCGCCCCGCTCGGCTGTCCCGGCGCCCGGCGCAGCCGTCCCCGCCGGAGGTGGATGCGGACCTCTTCGGTCCTGGTGTTGGGGGTGACGTTGAGCGCCTGTGGCTCGTCGGCCGTTGCCTCGGGCACGACCAAGCCGGGGTGTGGGGGCTCCTCGGCCAAACTGACAGTCACCGGTTCGGGGATGGCCACGGGAACGCCAGATCAGCTGACCCTCCAGGTCAGCCTGGACGTGACCGGACCGACCGCCAAGGCAGCTCTGGCGGACAACAGCGACAAAACCTCGGCCGCCATCAACGCCCTCAAGGGTTCGGGAGTACCGGCTGCCGACATTCAAACGACCGGTCTGTCCATCCGGCCCCACTACTCGGTGGTCCACAACGTTCCAACCCCGGACGGCTACGAAGTGGTCAATTCCATAACGGCCAAGCTGAGTGATCTGACCAAGGCCGGGTCCACCATCGATGCTCTGGCCGCTAACTCGCTTCGGGTCGACTCGCTGAACTTCTCGATCAAAGATCCCCGTCCGGTCCAGGATCAAGCTCGCACCGACGCCGTACACCAAGCCGTCAGCCACGCCCGGTCGATGGTCGCGGCCACCGGTGGACACTTGGGCTCATTGTGCTCCCTCACCGACAATCCCTCAACCACCTACCACCAAGGGTTCAACCAGCTCAACTCAGCTACCCCCGCCGCCAGGGCGCCAGTGCCACTCCAGCCCGGCATCTTGAGTGAGACGGCGAATGTAACCCTGGTCTATTCCATAACCAACTGAACGCGCCCGGCAATGGCGGACCATGGAAAACAGCCGCCCGGTGGGCCGCCTGGGTCTCGAACCCAGCACCTTGGGATTAAAAGTCCCCTGCTCTACCCGATGAGCTAGCGGCCCGGGACCAGGTCTGTGGCCCCCCCTTGGATTCTAGGTGGATTCCCAATTGGGGTCCTGCCTTGCCACCGTGGCCACGGTCCGAGCGCTCGGGCACCGTGCGAGTTTGAGCCGTATGAGTTTGAGCTGCCCGTTGGACGGGTAGGGGGGTATGAAGAGCCGCGGGCTCTGCAAACGACTCGGAGGTTTCGACCACAATGGGTATAGGCAGCAGCATCTTCCTCGTCGCCGTAGGCGCCATACTCGCCTTTGCCGTTCACATCACCAACCACTCGGGAATTGACATACAAACCATCGGGTGGATCCTCATCATCGTGGGAGCGGTCGGGGTGCTCCTCTC